>NZ_JBTHHH010000013.1:0-32043 GCF_054353815.1 Mycoplasma sp. AC1221
TGGTTCTGCTTTTAGAGCATAAACAACATCTATATTTGATTTATCTTCATCTATAAGAATATAATCGTATCCAAATGAACTTCAATTATCTTTTTGTCAGTTATTATAATATCATTATCTTTAAGAATATTACTTATATTTTTGTTATTTAAAAAATCATTTTCAAATATTTCTACTATTTGCTTGTCTGTTAAAGTTTTATTTAAACCCAGATAAGTATACAAATTGTTAATAAGGGAGACGATATTAATATAAAAATCTTGCTCAGTTTTAATACTGAGAAAATCATCTTTTATAAATTTAAAATTAGAATTAAATCGTTTTTCATTACGATTTCGTTTGTTAAAAAGTTGTAATATAAATTGGTCAAATAAAACACTATTAGAAGTTATAATGCTCTGTTGCTGTTGCTTCAATTTAATAAGATTCACAAATAAAGGAGTTTTTAAGTTAATACTTTCTAGATATTCAGGTTCGCTTAACTGTATTTTAGGTAAAGTTTCTTGTTTATTTTCCGATCCCTTATTAACTTCAACCTTAGATCCACATGCAACAGACACAGAAGTGTATATTGGTAAGGAAGTGATTAGAAATCTAATTATTTTCTTTTTGAATGACATATGTAAATGCTATTAAATCCTTTATTGAATATTTGTAAAAAGAACTTCAAAAACCTGTAACTAATAACCTAAAAACTCCGTCGTGAATTACTTTATATTCTATAAGTTCATCATTTGAATCGTTTGAATTAGAAGTATCAATAGTAATTCATTTACCATCAACAAATTCTTGAAGTGATAAGTTATAATCAGAAAAACCTTTATAATTATCAGAATAAGATTGTGAAATTCCGAATTTTTTTAGTTGTTTGTATAAAAATGGACCATAAAACTCATTAGTTAATTCATTTTTATTTTCTAGTGTTTCTGCATGTTATTTAAAAGGACCGTTATATGTTCTTGTATCAGCATCAGGATATATAAGTGGAAACCCAGAATGACCGAATAATGAAGTTATTCCAGCATTAAATAGTCATGATAATGATGCTTTTATGGTATCACCTTTTGAAGCATTAAAATGTTTGCTTTCTTTATTTATAGAATCTAGAAAACCAAAGTCAGTTGCAGAAAAAGTTTCAATATTTTTAGCAGCAATTAACATATTATTAAAATCTGGAATCCCTGCACCGTATTTATCACTAAATCCGTTTTTGTTTTTTATTTGTTCTTTGTCGCTTATCGAAATAGCAGCTGCACTTAGGATACTTTTGATTACTGGAATTCTAAATTCATTATTTAAATTAGGTTTTAATTTTAATAATGTTGAAATTAATCCGGTTATTGCAGGAGCAGCAAACGATGTTCCTTCCCTACCATCACTATCTTTAAAATTAAAATAACCTGGAGCAACAACTAGGGGTTTTGCTGGACCACCATTAGCATTATCTGTTTTATAATTTGAATATAATGCTAATTTGTTGTTTTTGACTGGAAATTTATAGTTTTTATCAAGGGCACCGACAGTTATAGAATTGTATGAAAGAGAATAATTATTGATTCAACCAGAATTTTGATCACCGATATTTTCGTTTCCGGCAGAAATAACATTAATCACTCCATACTTGCGCGATAAATAATCTAACAAGAAACTCTCTTCAGAATAAAATCTGTTATATCAATCTTTTTCCATACCATAGCTATGGTTAATTATTCTAATACCATAATATTTAATTAATTTTTCCAATTTAGTTTGTCAGTCGCAATTTCTAGAGTTGAATGAAGCAATATATAATTTTGCTGATTTATCGAAACCTTCTTCACCACCAATAATTGATGATACTTTTAACGAATGCTCTCATGTATTATTTTTGTTATCTATATCATTATTTAGAAATTCTACGGAAGTTGCGAAAAAATTATCTGTCTTAAATTTATCAAAAACACTACCAAATTCTAAAACTCCTACATCTAAACTGTTATTATCTGTCTCTGTTAAACTCTTTTTATATCCATTTTCAAAATTTAAGATTTTAAATATATCATTTTTGTTTAATATATCATATTTTGAAAAATTATACGAATTTGTATTACTTGAACCACCACCAGATGATCCAGTATATTTATCGAAATAAAGGTCAGAAAGAAAATTATCGTTTACTGTTGATTTGAGGATTTTCATATTATTTGTATATAAAATAATTTTTGCTATATTTTCATCTTCTTTAAGTGACTTAACAAACAATTCTCTCTGTTTTTCGTTATTAAAATAAAACCATACAATTGGTAATTCTTCACTTACTAGATAATTTTTAAATGAATTACCGGTAATTTTTACATTATTAATAAATTCGTTGCTCTTATAAAAAACTATATTAGGGTTCTGTGTGTCATCATTTAGGTTATATTG
Organism: Mycoplasma sp. AC1221; assembly: GCF_054353815.1. Classification (NCBI taxonomy): domain Bacteria; kingdom Bacillati; phylum Mycoplasmatota; class Mollicutes; order Mycoplasmatales; family Mycoplasmataceae; genus Mycoplasma; species Mycoplasma sp. AC1221. The sequence continues at coordinate 2,407 of NZ_JBTHHH010000013.1, forward strand.
ATGATTTAGTAAAATTTTAAGTTCAAAATTATTATCATTAAACCTTTTTTTAGTTAATGACAATTGATAGAAAATGAATCTCTAACTTCTATTTTAAATTCTTTAAAATTATCATACCAGTTCTCTGATATAGTTATTTTCTGATTAAAATTCTTATTTATGTTTGATGTAATTACCATTGGAACTATTGATGTAATAAATAATGAAGTTCCTATTAGCATCTTAATTTTCTTTTTCAATACAACTCCTTAATTTATTATAAATAACAACTACTAATAAAATAATAGTTGATTCTTAGATATAGCAAATATAAGGTTTAATATTTAAATTCATTTTAATTAGTTTTTTTAATATTTACACTCCTTTTATGCAATATCTAAATAAATAATAAACGAAAAATGTTGATAATATATAAAAGTAACAAAAAAAGCTTAATAAATTTCAATATTATTAATCTTTTTGCATATTATTTTTATACAATTTAGTTAATTAAATTCTTAGTAATGTTTCATAATTCGTTTATCCCTATTTTTTTAATTGATATGTTATTTATAAATCTTACAGCAGCGTGAATTAAAACTAATAAAGCTTCATTAGTATCTTTAAACTGCTGACTTTTAGCAGTCAGTTTTTGTGGTTGTCTTAAATAAAAATATAAACATCGATTTACAATTGACTTATAAAATAATTTTTTACCAAATCATCTATTTAATCTAGCAACAGAAATGTAGTCTTGAAAACGAATTTGTTGTTCGATAACCCCACTACGTTGTTTTTTGCGCTTTATTAAATATGAATTTTCAACAGAAAAATCGTTTATGCGATTTTTATCAAAATTGCTAAATTCTTGATCACTTATATGCATATTTACTTTAGTTTTAATATAAAAATATATATTAAAACTAATTAATGATAGATAAATTAAAAACAAACCAATATATACTCATATTATTCAAGTTTTATACCAAATTATGTTAATGATTTCTTCTTGTTGTTTTTCAGTGTAACTTTTTATTAAAATAACTTTTGCAGAAAATAATAATAAAAAAATAAAAGTTATGGTAGCAAAAAAAAGTAAGATTATTCAGTTATATAACATTCATGATTTAGTAGTTTTATAAATAACATTATTTATATAATATTTTCTTACATCGAAAGTGTCCTTTATGAATTTAAAGGAAAAAACAACTATTAATAACAAAATTAAGATCGAATATATATCTTTCATTATTCTCCTTATAAAATTATATATGAATATCTAATATAAATTTTTAATTTATTGATTAGATGTATTTTGGTTGATTTAGAAATATTTAATGCATTAATTTAGTTAAAAATATTGTAGCTTGAATGTTATATTTGCTTATGAGTGACTAGTTTACCATTTTTAAAATATATACTTATAAACTATTTTTTTATACTTGTTCAATTAAATTATCATAATGTGGCAAAAATATGAAAAAATATTCATCAATATCCTATATTACACAACTTTATTCGCTATATATATATATATATAGGAAGCATAAAATTATTTCTGGGTAATTGGAGATTTTATGAAATATTCACAATCTGTTGCTGCACTTAATTCATACATTTCGTTATCAAAACTTGATAGTTTAGTTAAAAATGGTATGAAACACATTCATATTGATTTTATGGATGGGGTTTATGTAAGTAATTTTGGGGTTACATTTGATCAAGCAGAGTTTTTAATTAATAGATATAAAAATGTGCATTTTGATGTGCATTTGATGTTAAATAATCCATATATTCATATCAAAAAACTAATTGATATAGGTTTTAAAACAATATTTATCCCTGCTGAAAAAGTGAATACAGAATTTTATAAAATCAAAAATAATTATCCACATATAGATTTTGGGATTATGCTACAAGCAAATGATGATCCGATAAACTATAAAAATATTATTATAAATTCACAAAAAATACTTTTAATGACAATTGATGTTATAGGAGGAACAGGAAAAAAGTTAAGTCCTAAACTTCTTGATAAAACAAAAACTATCAAAAATATCAACTCGAACATCAAAATATATAGCGATGGTGGTTTAAGAAAAGAAAATGCATATTTATTTAGTTTGCATAATATAGATGTAGCGATTGGTGGATCTATCATATACTCATTTGCAGATGAAAAAGATTTTTGTAACTGATGAAAGGATAATTTTTAATGACTTTCCAAACTATTATTATTATAGTTTTATCAACTTTATTAGGATTTATTTTAATAGGTGTTATTATCTGAAGAATTTGATTGAAAGCAAACAATAAGGATGCTAAAAATATCAATAACAATATAGGATACACATCAAAAGCAACAGTAGATAAGTTATTAATCTTAAAAAACCTTACTCAATCAAGTGTTTTAACCAATATTTTAATAAAAAACTCTTTTGCTAAAAAAGGATTTTCAATATTAAGTGGTGTTGTAATAACACAAGAAAAAATTTTTGTTATTAGCAACATTATAACAAGTTCAAATTTTGAAAAAATAAAGATAGATTCAAACGGAATCTTGCTGCAAGCAAATAAAAAAAGTAAATATAAAGAAAACCTTAAAATGAGTTGATTAAATGAAATTAATAAATGAATGAAACATAAATTTAAAGACTTTTTTGAAATAATAATACTCATAGATGAAAATATATCATTTGAATTAATCGATAATAATAGTCCATATCGTACCTTAAATATAAACTCCCTTTCAAAAGAAATTTCACAGTTATCAAAAAAGAATTTAAATCCAGAAAAAGTTGTTGAGATGTTATTAAAAAGAAACTTATTTAAAAATAACAATAATGCAATTTAACATCTTCGGGGCATTAGTTTTAATAATAATTTTACTCATTCAACTATTTATTCATTTTGTTTATTCGTTTAATTTAAAAATTAAGTATCAAAGAGTTGGGTTGAATATTAATGATAGGTTTTTGGTTAAGTTAAAGCAAGATGTAGAAGCAAGACATCATAAATCTTTTGCTATCAGTTTAAAAACTTCTTATTTTAAAACATCATTGGATATTAAAAAATCAATTTTATATCTTGATAAGGAGCATCTTGATTCAAATATATATGCTTTAGTAAACTTAGTTTATTTTTATTATAAAACAAAACAAACAAGTGCTAAATGAAATATCAACCAAGAAATTTTAAAGTGATTTGTATTTATATTAACGACTTTTTTATGAATAGTTTTAATGATGAACTTTTGAATTGCTTTTATTGTTATTTTGTCTTTTATAATGATTGTAATAACAATAGATTTTGCAGTTAATTATAAATTATCTAAACAAATTTATATACTTACAAAAAATTATTTTATAGAAAATTTTTATAACCAACATCTTGTATTGATATTGAGTTATTTAAAGTATAAAAAATTATTTATCTTAAGCAAATATAGTAATTTTTATATCAAATTTATTAGTGAAATTGTTTATAAATTTAAGCATTGGGGAAATGATGAATAAAGAGAAAATTATTGAACACCTTATTTATAAATATGAAATGGATTTGGAGTATTTAAAATCATTAAATGATGAACAACTAAAAAAATTATATAAGCAAAAAGAAAATGAATCATTAATAATTGCTAAGAATCCAAATAAATTCTTTTATATTAAAAGTTTACCAGTACCAAAGGAATATAAGCACAAAACAACCACCAAAGGCGGAAAAATAATTTTCTTAACTTTTATCATAATGCTTATTTTGTTGTTTGTTTTGTTTATTACTGTCGCATTTATAAAATTTAAATAGGAGAAAAGATGAAATTATTTGATTTAAGTATGCTAGAGTTTCGAAAAGATATAACAGACTGAAAACAAGCAATCCATATCGGTGTAAAAATGCTAGTTGAAAATAAAAAAGCAACTTGAAAACTTGAAGAAATGATTTTAGAATCAACAACAAAATATGGGGCATATTATGTCTTAGAAAAAGGTATTGCTTTAGTGCATGCACCAGCAGGAGAACACTGCATTGAACCAGCAACATCAACATTAATTTTGGATAAAGAAATAGTTTTTAATGGCCAAAAAGAAAAAGCTGCAAAAATAATTATCACATTATCTGCTCCAGATAATGATTCTCATTTTCTGTTGATTTCACAGTTTGCACAATACTTTATGGATGTAGATTTCAAATCAAAAGCACTAGCAGTAAGTGATAAAAGTGAATTTATAAATTTATTAACAAGGAGTAAATATGAATTTTAGATGTGTATGTGGTTCTGGTTTGGGTTCATCGCTACTATTAGAGATGAATGTTAAATCAGTTTTAGATTCATTAGGTGTTGAATATGACAGTGTTGAACACACTAATATTTCATCATTTAGCAAAAATGGTGTAGATTATGTAGTAGTTGGAGCAGATGTTGCTCCAGCACTAGATTTTCCAAAAGAAAGAATGGTTGTTTTAACCAACATATTATCAAAAACCGAATTAGAAACTAAGTTAAAAGCATTATTAAACTTAGTTTAGAAAGGATGTATGGCATTTTTATTATGATTGCTTGGATTTTTAAAGGCATTTGTCGGTACACCTGCCCTATTAGTTGGAATTTTTACAATGATAGGTGCTTTGGTGCTACGTAAGAAGGCATCCCAAGTAATAATTTCTACATTTAAAGTCATTGTTGGATTTTTAATCCTAGGTGGTGGAGCAGGTGTACTTGTTGGTTCACTTAATAAGTTTCAACCTGTTTTTGAATCAGTTTATGGATTAAATGGAATTATTCCAAACAACGATGCATTTGCAGGAGCACTTGCTCAAGCATTACCATCAATTGCTACCCTAGGTTCAATTGTAATGCTGGTAGCGATGCTGTTAAACATTGTTTTAGCACTTACATCAAGATTTAAATATGTTTATTTATCTGGACATGTGCTTTATTACAGTTCATTAATGTTAGCAGCAGTTATGTATGTCATTGGGTTTGATTTTGAACATAAACCAGGCGACTTTGCTCTTGCTTTATTTACCTCATCTGCCTTGATGGCAATTTATATGGTGCTTTCTCCTGCAGTCCAACAAAGATATATGAAACAAATTATTGGAAGCAACGAAATTGCACTAGGACATACTGGTGGATTCGGATATGCATTATCAGGTTTAATAGGAGAAGGAATTAATAAATTAAAGAAAGGAAAAGTTTTATCAACTGAAGAAATTAAATTTCCCCAATCATTATTTTTCTTTAGAAATACTTTAGTTTCTATTTCCATAACTGTATTTGTTTTCTATTTAGCTGCCTTTTTACCAGGTGGTATCCTATATGAAATAGGTAAAATTAATGCTAAAAATGCACCTGCTGCATATGAAGTTTTAGCATCAGGAAACTGAGTTATTACAATGTTTGTGCAAGCGTTTACCTTTACAGCAGGGGTAGAAATAATTTTAGCAGGGGTGCGATTATTTGTTGGTGAACTAGTTCCGATGTATAAAGGATTTAGTGATAAATTAATTAAAAATTCTAAAGCCGCTGTGGATTGTCCGGTAGTATTTCCATATGCACCGAATGCTGTAATAATTGGGTTTATCTCTTCGTTTATTGCTGGTATAATAGGAATGTTCATCACGATTGGACTTGGTAAAGCGGCATTAATACCTGCTGTTGTGCTACCAGGACTAGTTCCTCACTTTTTCTTAGGTGCAACATCGGGGGTGTTTGGAAATATCAAAGGAGGTATCATTGGTGCAATTGTTGGACCATTTGTGGTAGGTTTAATTATCACATTCATTCCTGTAATCTTTGTAGCAGGAAATTGAGCTCCAACAGCAACAAATGAACTAGGGGTGCTAATTGAAAAAACATCTAAAAATATTTCTATAACATCACTTAACTGAGGAGATACTGATTACTTTATTGGATTTATTCCTGGTATCCTTGGTTTAATACCAAAAGTTGGTAAATTCGTAGCTTTTGGAATAATTATTGCTGGTTATCTTGCTTTAGTCACAGATGGACTTATCAAAAGATTTGTTTTTGACAAAAGAAAGAAGGATCAACTACAAAATGCATAAAAAAAACTTTACCCATAAAGATTTCATTGCTAACATACGTGCTGTAGCAATAGATGGAATTAATCACGCAAAACAAGGACATATCGGAATGGCACTTGGTGCTTCAGAAATATTTTATGCCATTGTTGGAGAAAGCTTAAAATTCTCACCAGAACATCCACATTGATTTAACCGCGACCGTTTTGTTTTATCAGCAGGACATGGTTCAATGGGCCTTTATTCATTGTATCATTTGATGGGATTACTTACCTTAGAAGATATCAAACAACATAAAATGTATGATTCTAAAACACCATCACATCCAGAAATTGAAAAACTGGATTATGTTGATGCATCAACTGGACCATTAGGGCAAGGGGTTGGTATGGCTGTTGGTATGGCTTTATCAAATAAACATTTATCAAATCGTTTCAACCGTGAAGGACATCGCATTATTAATCATAATGTTATTGCTCTTTGTGGAGATGGAGACTTTCAAGAAGGAGTTGCTCTTGAAGCATGTGCCTTTGCTGGGACTAATAAACTCGATTCATTGATTTTAGTGCATGATTATAATAATATGCAAATTGATACAGCTTCTGAAGAAGTAAATAATATCAATTTTGAAAAATATTTCAAAGCATTAAATTTCAATGTGCAAATTTTAAAAAACAATAATCCTGCTACAATTTTAGCTGCATTAGAACACTCTAAAAAAAGCACACGTCCAAGTTACATCCAGGTTCCTACTACAATTGCTTTCGGAACTAAGGTTGCAAATTCACCTAAAGGACATAATGGAATTTTAGATGAAAAAGCGACAGTAGAATATAAACAAAATTTAGGTTTATCTTACACTAATCCGTTTGAATATGATCCAAATGCATATCAATTTGGTTCAAAATTATTAAAGACTAAACATGGATTTTATTCAAGATGAGAGAAGAAATTAGAAGCTTATCAAACTGAATATCCTGAATTAGCTTCTGAATTAAAACAACTTATTAACAAAGAAAAACATTTTGATTTCAAAGATTTTCAATTTAAGCAAACTAATCAAGCATCCAGAAACTATGTTGATGAAATTATGATTTATTTGGATAAAAATCACAAAAACTTCTTAGGAGGTTCTGCTGACTTAAGAGGGGCTACAAAAGTAGGATTTAACAGTGATCGTAATGTAAAATACGGAATTAGAGAGTTTGCAATGTTTGCAATTAACAACGGGATTGCATTACATTCTGGAATGCCAACATTTGGGGCAACATTCTTAGTTTTTGCCGATTATGGAAAGGCAGCATTGAGATTATCATCGATTATGCAACTGCCAAACATCGCTGTATTTAGTCACGATTCATATCAGGTTGGGGGAGATGGACCAACCCACCAACCGGTTGAACAACTTGCAACATTAAGAAGTATTCCGAACTATCTAGTATTTCGTCCTTGTGATGAAAATGAGATGTTGAATTCATTTAAATATGCATTGAATTCAAAATCTACACCATCAGCAATTATTGCAACCCGTCAACCAATGAAGTCATTTAATTTACAAAAAGAAACATTTAAACCTGCCTACTTTATTTCACAAAATAAATCAGCTGTTGTAAACTTACTTGCATCAGGTTCAGAAGTTGAATTAGTATATAAAGCAGCCGAAGAACTAAAAAGAAGTGATATTGTTGCTAATGTGATTTCAGTTCCATCATTACAGTTATTGCTAGATGACAGTGAATTAATTTCAAAACTTGGTTTAGACAAACTTCCTAACTTTGCAGTTGAAGCATCAAATGATCCACTTTGATATAAATTAGCTTTATATCAAAAATTCGATGGACATTTTGCCAAAGATTTTGGTCACTCAGCCCCCGGAGACTTTGTATATCATCTCAATGGGTTTACAAGTGAAAACATATTAACAAAAGTTAAAAGTTTTTTAGAAAAATGCAAATAAAACATCTGGCTTAGGCCAGATTTTTATATTCGTTTATTTAAATATTGATACAGCAAAATCACTTGTTCTATTGGAATCTCTTGGATTCGTATGTTTTCGTGCATTTTAAGACAGTTATAAGCAAATTGTATATTAGACATCGAATAAACACTTTTCAATGCACTTATAAGCTTCTTACGACGGTTTATAAAGCACAGTTTAAAAAATTCTTTATACGTATTTCAGGTGTAGTTATCAATATTATCTTTAAATTCTAAGGAAATAATTGCTGAATCTACTTTTGGAGCAGGGGAAAAACAAGAAGCAGGAACCATAAATTCTATTTTTACATTTGCTAAAAATTGACAAGAAAGCGAAAGTTTGGAATATTCTTTACTTTTATATTTTGCAATAATGCGCTGAGCAACTTCTTTTTGCACCATCAAAATCACTTTTGAAAATTTATCTCGATGTTCAAAAATTTTAAAAAGAATATCAGTTGTAATATAGTAAGGAATATTTGCAACAATAATGCTTTTAGGTAGATTTGATAAATCGACTTTCAAAAAGTTTTGCTGGTAGATAAATAAGCTTTCTGTATTGATATTTTCTTTTAATATATTCACCATATCCGGATCGATTTCATATGCATACACAGATTTAGCAATTTTGATAAGTTGCAATGTTAATGCACCTCTACCTGGACCTATTTCAACAATATAATCATATGTTCCAACAAGATTAATAATTTTATTAATAATATTTTTATCAATTAAGAAGTTTTGTCCAAACTTCTTTTTAGCATATACCGCATTTTTCATTATAAGTTAAATAACTTCCTTAAATTTCGATTAATTCGATCTACAAATTTATCCATTCCGATTGATTTTAAACCCGCAATATAATAAGCAACATAAACAACTGTATTAGGTTCGTTTATTTGGTTGCGATATGGATGTACCCTTAAATATGGAGAATCTGTTTCAGTTAAAAACCTATCAAGAGGAAGCATTTTAACAACATCTCTGGTTTTATCTGCAGAACCAAAAGTTATTACACCACTGAAAGAAAAGTATAAATTCTTAAACTCCATAAATTTCTTTGCTCAATATAAATCTCCTGCAAAAGTATGCAACATACATTTTAAATTTGGATATTTTTTTAATATCTCATAGACATCTCGGTAAGCTTGATATACATTTTCTTTATCACGGATATGAATAACAGCAGGAAGATTATATTTATTTGCTAATTTTATTTGATTTTCAAAACTAAGCAATTGTTTTTCTTTTGATAAACCATCTTCATAATAATAATCTAAACCTATTTCACCGATTCCTACAATTAAATTTTGATGTTCATTTAGAAGTTTTTCAACTTGCAGATAGCCATTTTCACCTTCACCAGATTCGGGGTGGATACCGATGCAAGCTTTTATAAAATGATATTTCAAAGCAAGATTGATACATTCAAGATTGTTTTTGTGAGAGCCCCCGTTATTAATTATAAATTCAATATTGTTGTTGCTAATGCCAGCAACGATATTTTCAATCTCTTCTTTTTTATAATACTCTGTAAACAAATGACAATGAGCGTCGATAAATTTGTTTTTTTTATTTGACATTATTTTCCTAAACAAAAGTTTGCAAACATCACATCTAAAAGGTCTTCGCGATTAGCGTTTCCTTTGATATTTTGCAACTCATCTCAAGCATTATATAAATCAATAATAATCACATCATAAGTTTGATCGTTTTGTAAGGATTTTCTTGCTTCCTTGATTGAATTTAGTGCAGATTTTATTAGTGATAATTGACGAGTGTTATTAAAAATTCTTTCATCAAAAATGTTAATATCTGCAAAGTTCTTAACCATTGCTTCTTCAAGCTCTTTGATGTCATTATTCAAAGCAGAAACATTAACAATGTTAGTATTTTTATTATTAACCAAATCCGATTTATTTTGAACTTTTATATAAAATTTCCCTAGTTTTTGACTCTCTTTAAAAATCATTTCATCAAATTCATCTTCTTTTTGACTTGGATCAAGGATGTGAACCACTAAATCAGCTTTTTGAATTTGCTCAAGTGATTTTTTTATCCCAATTTGTTCAATTACTTCTGTTGTTTTTCTTAATCCTGCTGTATCAATAAGTTTAAATAAAATCCCATTAATTTGATAACTTGCTTCAACTAAATCCCTGGTGGTTCCTGCAATATCAGTTACAATTGCTTTTTCTTCGCTTAATAATGTATTTAAAATGCTGCTTTTACCAACATTAGGTTTACCTAAAAGAGCAACATGAACTCCGTCAAAAATGTATCTACTATCTTCAGAAACTTTTACAATTTGCTCAAGTTTTGTAATTAAATTTTCAACTTTTTCAAGCATCAAAGGAGTAGAAACTTTTTCAACATCTTCATATTCAGGATAATCAATATTTACTTCACAAATACCAATTAATAAAGCTAAATCATTAGAAAATTCATCAATCAGTTGTGATGCTTTACCGTTAAATTTATTTACACTTGCAAATGCTTGTGAAGTAGTTTGTGACATAATTAAATCATGTATCGCCTCTGCTTTAACTAAATCCATTTTACCGTTTAAAAATGCTCTACGGGTAAATTCACCTTTTTCTGCTAATCTGCAACCATTTGCTAAAAGTAGTTCTAATACCTTATTTGTTACTACAATTCCACCGTGACAATTAATTTCAATCAAGGGTTCACCAACATAATTGTTATAAATTATTTTTCCTTTCGATTCTTTACCGACAAACCACATTATCAAGACTTCATCAACTAAAATATCGTTATCAAAAATATGACCATATGTAATTTGATGATCATCTCCAACCTTACCATTAAAAATTTTTTTAACTATCTTAACGGCATCTGGACCTGCTACACGAACAATAGAAATCGGTTGATTTATTCGTGAACCACTACTAATTGCTGCTATATTTTCGTTCATTTTCTTATTATATAAAATTATATATTTATGTAAAAAAAATGTGGAATTTCAATTAAAAATTCCCGTATTAGTCCGTATTTAGTTCGTCTGTAATAATTTCCATAATTTTATATTTATAAATGTTATAAATTAAAAGGGGAAACCTCAGAAAAAGGAAAACTATGGCAGAAATAAAACCGTACGTAGATGATCAATTTGTATTTAAAATTGACTTAAAAAAAGACACATTATTAAAGAACAAAAACAACTATAATTTTAAACTAAAAATTATGAAATCCTTATTTGATTCATATGAAAAATATTTAGATCATATTCGTAAGAAATTGATTAGGATTCGTTTTAATACCTTAGAGACAGAAGAAAATAGGATTGCTGAATTAAAAAATTTTGAAAGAAAACTAAATGATAAAAATGATATTATTCACACAATTTTAAATTATCTTACACCACGAAATGCTTGGATTATTGAAAAATGCTATTTAGATCGTGCAACTAGGAGTAAAACAACTTGATATGAAGAACACTTTTCTAAAACAACCTTTTATAAGTATAAAAAAGATGCAATTAATCAGTTTGTAGGTTACTTTTATGATTCCTTATTATTATAATTATGATGATGTCCAGCGAAGCAGTGAGTTAATTGTTGAAAATGTTACATATAATATTGAAGATAATCAAGTTGTAAAAACATTTAACAGAAATTTTGAAATAGAAATTATAAGAAATTTAGGTGCAAAGAAAACTGTAATTTTGTTTCGAACTTTAAATGGTGCAAATGCAGTTGAAAATCTTCATAAATACAAAGTGCATATTTTTTATGGTAATAAAGATCACGATATCTTTGATGCAAGTTTGCAAAGATTTGGTTTAATTTATGATTTAACTAATGAGAACAAGCAAATTTCGATAGTTTTAGCAACCGATGATGATAAACCTTTAAGAAAAATCAAAATCCAAGAAAATCATATTAAAAATTATGTTGATAATTTAATCATAAAAGAAAATTTAGCAAAACTTTTAATCCCTTATTCTATTACTTATCGTATTCATAATAAAAAGTTAGAGATTAGCAAAAGGTATTGGAATGTCTTTTTAACTTTTGATGATTTAAATACATCAAAAGGTGTGACAACACCTTTAAAATTATATGTTTATCGCGATAAATCATATGATGAAAAAATAGAAAAATATCTACCAAACTCCACGTCTTTTAATGTAATAAAAAGTAATTATGCAGCAAGTTTTGATAAAGATAAAAAAGAGCAAAAGATAGAATTAGCAGATAAAAAAGTAGCAGGAATTAATAAGATAAGCTACAATTTTGATTTTGTTACATCTGCAAAGGCAGAAGATGCAAAATTGATTCAAAAAATTGATAATTCAGTTGTAGTAAATAAAAACTTTTCAGGTGAGTTGAATTCTAAGTTTTACATTGAAACAAATTATGCAAAGTTTATAATCAACCGCAAACAAAACTTTAAAGCATTGAGCAAACCAAGTAAAGCGAATTCATTAATTATTCAAGAATTGCCGATAAATAATTCAGAAGAATTTAAAAAACAAATTTTTAAATACTCTGTTTTAATTGAGAAACTCTATGACATAAATACTTTTAAACTTAATCAGTGAATTAAAAGAAAGAAAAATGAAGAAGATTTATAAATTCACAATATCTATATTAGTAGGCTTTTCGATTGCAGGAGTTGGTTATGGAATATACACAGTAGTAAATAAAAAAGAAGAAGTTAAAGAAGAGAATACTAATAAAGAAGATACGGTTCCTATTAAAGAGAAAGAGATAGCAACATCTTTTCCAATTCTAGAACCTAGGTATTTTGCTAAATATGTTCAAGAAGACGAGTATGGTAATTATATTTTAGATAAAAAAATAGTTGAAGAAATAATCAAAGATATTATCCGTAGGTTTGCTAAGGAAAAAGGGCAAATTGATTTTAATTATGAACAAATAAATGAAAAAGAAATACTTTTATTATTAAAATATAGTGATAAAAGTGATAGTGAGATTAAAAAGTATCTTATTAAATTAGAAGAATAAAAAATTAAAAAATTAGCAAATAAACAAAAAATGTGCTAAAATTTAAATACTATGAGTACAAAGAGAGATTATTATGAAGTTTTAGGAGTAAGTAAAACAGCAAGCGAGCAAGAGATTAAATCAGCTTATCGTTCGTTAGCTAAAAAATATCACCCAGATAAATCAACTGATGCAGATAGTCATACAAAGATGCAGGAAATAAATGAAGCATATGAAGTGCTTTCAGATTCTAAAAAACGTAGTGCATATGATCAATTTGGACATGCTGGAGCAAATGGACAATATGCAAATGGAGCAAATTATTCGGATTTTGCAAGTAGTTTCGAAGGGTTTGGTGATATTTTTGAATCAATATTTTCAGGTTTTGGTGGTGGTTCTCGCAAAACAAGCAATCAACCACGAAAGGGTCAAGATATCCATGCAACAATGGAAATTACTTTTATGCAATCTTTAATGGGTGAAAATATTAAACAAAAGATGTATAAAAATGAAACATGTTTACATTGCGGTGGAAGTGGAGCTGAAAGTGCATCTGATATCCAAACTTGTTCAACATGTAGAGGTAGTGGTCATGTAACCAAAGTGGCACGTGGTATCTTTGGACAAATGCAACAGCATGTTGTTTGTGGAACTTGTGGTGGAGTTGGTAAAAGAATAGTTAAAAAATGTAGTGTATGTCGTGGTAACAAATATGAAAGACAACTTAAAACTATTAACTTACAAATCCCACAAGGAATAGATGATGGTAGAGAATTAAGACTCGATGGTTATGGTGAACCAGGAATTAATGGTGGATCATCAGGAGATATGTATATTCAAATACGTATTAAACCACATAAACATTTTAAACGCAAAGATAATGATTTATATTTAAATTATCCAGTATCAGTTTTCGATGTGCTAGCAGAAAGAGATGTTATTATTCCTACACCTTATGGCGATGTAAGTTATACATTAAAAAGAAGTTATGTATCTGGTCAAGAAATTAGAATTCCAGGTAAGGGCGTTAAAAACAAATATGGAGTTGGTAATTTAATTGTTATTTTAAGTTTTATAGTTCCTGATATTTCCAGAAAAGAAGCAAAACTACTTAATGAAGTTCTTGCACAGATTTCAGATACAACTAATTCTGATATTTATAAACAAATTCAAAAGACATTAAAATAGGCAGATAAAATCTGCTTATTTTATAAATTGCTCTATATAACGAGCTAATCCAGATTCAGAACAAGGAAATTTTGTAACTTGATCAGCAATTTCTTTTAATTCAGGAACAGCATTAGCCATAGCAACTAATTTACCAATATGTTCTTTAGCAGATGCATCATTCATTGAATCACCGATATGCATTGCTTCTTTTGGATCAATTCCCCATAATTCACATAATCTTGCCTCTTCTGCACCCTTAGAAATACCTACATTTGTTATTTCGATAATATTGTTACTTCCAGATAATGAAACATTTAATTTTCCATCAAATTTTTCGCTTCATTTTTCAGCTAATCTTAAAATTTTATTTTTTGAAGGACTTCAAATTAATGCTTTAGCAGGTTCGAAATCTTTATTATATTGTGAATATTTTTTTGCTGTTTTTTTACCAAAACCCATTACTAGACGATAAAATCAGTTTTTGGTATATGCATGTTCTCTTGGATTAGAATCATAAACAACAAAGCATTTATTTTTCTTTATTTCATCAAATAATTCATTAGCAATATCTTTTGGAATAACAACTGAATGGACAACTTGTCCATTTATAACTGTTTGAGCACCATTTCAAGCAATATAAGAGCTTGAACCTAAACTTTGAACAATAGCAAGAGTTTTAGGATTAACCCCACGTCCTGTTGAAACTACAATAGGAATAAAATTTTGAACTTTTTTAACTATTTCCTTAGTAAATTCGGTTACTTCTTTTTGTCAAAACTTTTCTCCAGGACCATCAATTGCTGTTCCATCTAAGTCAATAAAAATAATTTTAGGTTTATTCATAAATTAATTATACAAAATTATAATTTACTATAAAATACTGCTATAAAAAAATTTTATGAATTTCTTTTATAAAATGAAAAAATAATATAATTTTGCATTAGAAAATAAAAGTAAAAACTTTTTAAAGAAAAAAATCTTTTATTTTTAGTAAAAATACTATAATAACAGTATAGAAGACATTTTAAGTAGATATGTATGCATATATTTCATATATATATATATATATACGTGTCAATCGAAGGAGTGTCATATGAGTATAAAATTAAAACGAAAATATTTGATATTAAGTGGTTTAGTAGTTGGTACATCACTTGTTTCAAGTGTCACTGGATCAGTCCTGTATAATTTTTCACCCACCTCATCGTCAGATAATAGTAGCAACCTACCTGAATCAATTAATAAACCAGTTTTAGAAAATATAAATCATACTGATATAACAGCTGGCATTAGTTCAGTTGTTGATTTAAATTTACCTAAACCAAAAGAAAAGGTTAAAAAAATAGATGAACCTACTGTTAAGACAACTAAAAAAGTTGATGAAAACAAAGAAGTGACAAAAACTAAGGAAACAGTTATTTTAAATCAAATTGAAAAACCAAAACCGATAGAAAAACAAGAGTTAAAACAAGTTCCTGAAAAGAAAAAAGATGAACCAAAACCTGAAACAAAACAAGAAATAAAGAAGAGTGAACCTGCTTCAGCGCAAAAAATAAAACAAATCGTTATAACCCCACCAAAAGAAGACGAAAAGAAAGAATTACCAATTGCTCAACCTCCAAAGCAGGAAGTAAAAAAACAAGAAAACTTTAGTCCTAAACAAGAACAATCGAATAAAATATATATTCAAGGTGTACCTGTTGATGCAGATGTTACACAAAATCCAGGAAGAACAATTGCTCAATATGATGTAGAACGTGATATCGCTAATCGAAGACCATATTCACAGGAAATAAATAAGGTTCTAAATAGTATTACAGTTACAGACCAACTGACTAACAGGGTTTTATCTAATGCAGTTGCAGCATTTAAAACCATACATGATAATCCGAATGATACAATAGGGTTTATTAAGCAAATTTTTGATGATAAACAATATAAAACAGAAACTGAACGCGATGCTAATATTCAAAGTTATATTAATCAACAACCATGAGTTTGAGAAAAAAAACGATATCAATACAGTAGATTAATAGATTCACCTAATATCAAGTATTTTTTAAAGAATCCAGCTGATTATGAAAAATTTAAAAATTACCCTGATAAAACAGTTCGTGATTGACTCTTAATAGAAAATATTGACTTTTCTAAATTTACCCAAATAGATCCAAGTGCATATTCGGAATTACAAAAAGGATTTGTTTTAGATCCGAGAGAAATTTATATCACTGAAGATGGAAAAATTAACTCACATGCATTTGGTCAACCAGATGAATTTAACTCAGTTTTAGGTGTACAAACAAGAGATAATGAAACTAGGAGAACCTTTAGGATCTCAGGACCATTTGGCCGTGATGGTGATTCAATTTTAAGTGGTAATTATAAAGACTGAAATAAAACTGATATAAAATATGAAGCAAGATTTGCTAAATATGATATTCAAGGAATAAAAGGTATTAATATTTATAAACTTACAGCAAAGCAAAAAGTTGATGGACAACTTAATGAAGGAACTGTTTTAGAAATTAATATGTTTGATTCTAAAGCATATGCTAAAACAAAAGAACTTTTGGAAGGATTTAAAAAAGATAATATTAATATTACTTCATATCGTTTCTTAAATATGGGTGCAGCATCGGCGAATCAGAAATTTAAAGAAATTTTAGATTTATTACCTCAAAAAATTCCTCAATTAGAATTATTCTTTGATGCATCTGCTGCAAATACATCTGCATTAATAGAGCTAGAATACAAAGAAATCGATGAATTAGGTTTATATACAACCGGAAATGCACTTTCAGAAAAATGATCAATTAACCCGTTAGCTCTTCGTAAAACCGCTTGGGTTAATACACTAGATTATAATGTAAGTAGAGATTATCCAGCGAATTCAAATATAGCTACTAGAATTGTATTTGACTCTCTTGCTTTTGAAGAAAGTGATATAAAAAAGAACACTTCTGATCCATATTCAAGAATTAATGATGGTTTAAGAATGGCATATTGAACTAGAAATAATGAAAAAATATTTGAAGGACAAAGCGGAGGTGGAAACCATCCCGATAACAATGAAAGTGGAAACAGTTATCCGTTAGGTCTTGATTTTTCTAGAGCACCATCAATTCGTTCATTGCATGGTTTAGTATTCTCAGATGTAGTTAAAACATCAAATGCTCCAAGAAAAATTAAAAGATTATTATTATTTAATGATTCAGAATACTTTAACATTTCTTCTAAAGAATTAAATGATGCAGGTTTTGAAAACATCGCTAAAGGAGAACCGGGTCCACCAGATGCAAAAATAATATTTAGTAACAACAATACAACTAAATATGTTTATTTAACCGGTTCAGATCAATTAACATCACGTGGATTAGGTTATTTAAAAGATTTATTTGATTTAGCTAAACAACTTAATAAAACGACCATTTATGTACAACCACAAGCAATAGAGTTAAAAAAACAACTTGAATCAAATGGATATACAGTTGCTGTATATAGTCAACAAGAAGATGATCTTACATTAACTTAGGAGGTTATATGAATAAAATAAAACGATTTAGTATTTTATCTGCATCCTTATTAATTCCAGCAACAATTGCTGTTGCTTGTGGAACCAAAGAGGACAAAAAAGATACTAATGGTTCAGTAACAAAAGGTGGTTCAGTTAGTTCAACCGATTCAGGAGGAGCAAAAAGTTCTTCTGATCAGGATGGAACACGAAGTTCTAATGACCCAGGGAGTTCAAGTTCTTCCGATGGTTCAGGTGGACAATCTGTTGGTGTGCAAAAACCAGTTAAACCTATATCAAAAGCAGAATTTGCTACAATAGTTAATTCATTAAAACCAGATGACCAATTTGAATTAGTTGCGACAAACACATTAGTTCCTACCACAAAAGAAAATACACTTCCTACAAAAGTTTTTGATAACTTGCAAAATTGAAGCATTAAGGTTAAAGATAACTACATAAATCAGTTTAATGCAGTTTTAACTAATGCAACTTTAGATGGAAATAATCGTGCTAAGGCAAATCAAGAAGGTAAATTAACTATATATGTTGAATTCACCAATCCTACTAATAAAAAAGATACCATTGTGAAAAGTTATGATATCAGTGGATTTAAGCAAGGTATGGAAGAAACTATCCATATCCCTGCTCCAAGTAATGACGAATTCAAAACCTACTTTAATAAAGATTTAAAACAAAGATATGATTATGATAATCAAAAATATACTGATTCATTTGTTAAATATGCATCTGCTGATGGTTCTTGGGAGAGTTTAAGTGGTGGACTTTTCAAAAAAACAAGTGCATCTGAAATAGCAAGTTTTAATCAAAAAGCAGCGTCGGTAGGTGTTTCTGATTATCGTAGCAGTGTTGTTAAAGGTTTTTCTACACCTGTTTATAAATCAGATGGGAGTGTGGATGGATTATATATTAATCAAGAATCACAACCAGCACATCCGAGTTGAGTTGATTCATATGGTAAGAAAGAACCGTTTAAAACAACCGGATTAGCTCGTACACTACCTAATCAAACATATGTTGATATTGCAAAACAAACATATGCAATTAATATTGGGAACTTCTTAGTTTCCGGTGATGAAAATATTCGTAATCAAGTTGCTAAAATACTTGAAAACAAAGAAGATTTAACTGAATTTATAAAAAAATTAAGTGATCCACAAAGAGTTAAATATTACACTGAAAGACTTACTAAAAATCCAGGATCGCAATGAAAAGAATATGTTCGTGATGAAGTTTATAACGAACTTGTTAAAGAAAATAATAATGATTACACAAAAGTTAATAAACTTGTAAATGATTATTTAGAAATTTATAAAGCACCAATGCGCAAGCAACTTGAAGCAGCAAATTTCCCTGCTGATGTAAAGCAAAGAGTTCTAAATGAAATTAATTCATCTGTTGCTTATAATTCATTAATTACCCTACCTATTTTTGCTAAACAACAAGATAATATTGGTGGAACAATGTGAATTATGGATTATCAAATTCCAGATGATGGAAGCTACCCAACTAAGTTTTATTTTGGAACTAATTTACATGTTGCTGATGCGATTAAAGAAGGAAGGTTTGTTGGTTTTGGAATAACCAGAATGAATAAGGATGTTAATCCTGTGTTAAATACCTTAAAATTAGTTGGATTAAATAGTCCTGCAATGTTTAGAACTTTTGGATTTAACAAGGAAGCAATTCGTAGAGTTTTTGATGCACGTGATTTTCTTAAAACGAAACCATCAGATTATTTAGCAGAACCACAAAAAGATTTATATAAAAATGTAGAAGAATTTGCTGATTTTGCAGTAGTAGAAATAGATTTTGAAAAAGCGGATTTATCAAAAGTTTTGATAAATACTAATGAAGCATCCAATGCTGCAGCATTAGCAAAATTGGTTACTAATGATTATAAGGACTTACCAGATGATAAAAAAGTTAAATTCTTACCTAATTCGTATTTAAAAGATTATCAAAAGATTAATGTCCCCTTAGCAGTTAAGAAAAACGAAGAAAATTCATTAAATAAATACGATCAATTATTTATTCTAGGTTTCCCGTTAGCTGATTCAGGTAGTTGAAGAGATTTTTATCTAAAAAGAAATATTGATGATGACCAAATTAATGTAGCAAAATATTATCGGACCTTATGAATTAATTCTGATCCTGATTTTTATGACTATAAGGTAGGAGAAAACGATTCAGATCAAAAAACCCAAGAACGACTTGCTCGTGGGAACCGTTTATCATATGATTTAGCATATCGGACCTTTATTGATAAACCCGGCCTTACTGATGCTTTCTTATCTGCACCTGTTTTATCTCACGGTAAAAGTCCGTTACAAAACCTATATACATCTGATGATAATAAGCAATATATTAACTTTGGTTTAGAATATATGCCACGTTGATATGCTCCAGGTGGTGGTGCATCTGGTTCGTCGGTTCGAAACCAAAAAAACGAGTTAGTTGGAATTTATCATTATTCTAATCCAACAGCAAGAACCGGTTTAGCAGCAGCATTTAGATCCGAAGGATACAGTTATAATGGATTATATGGAAGCTATAATTTACCACAATATGATTTAATTTATGGTGGTGGAAAAGATCAAAAGAATTCATATCGTGAAGCAATGTCTAAGTTAAATATCGGTAAAACTAACTTATTTCCAAATGGATTTGCAAGCGAAAACATCCCAGAACAATTTAAATTTACTAATAATCTATTAACATATCAAAATACCAAGGAAAATAATGAACAAAATTAATAAAGTCATAATCAATCGTAAAATTTATAATGATTATAGCAATCGACTTAATTCTAAATCGCAGAGTTGATGAAGCACTATTTATAAATATATTTTAGTTTCTTTCTTTGTAATTTCGGTGTTAGTTGTTGTCAACTTGCTAGATAAATCTATTTTCCTTACATCATTACTTAGTCAATCTGCTTCGGATAAACCATATTCAGATTTATTTAACTTTAATTCAGTAATTTCAAGGCAAGATAATGCTGTAATAATGCTGCGCTTTAGTCCACTTGTATTTGTGTTCTTTTATTCAGTGTTTAAAAACTTCAAATCAATAGAACAACAAAAAGAACGTATTGCAACCTATTTAATTTTTTATTTACTATATTTCACTTTATCGCTTATATCATTGTTTTCACTCTTTTTTGCATTAACCAAAGATACCACAACAATCGCTCACGATGTATTTAATTTGTATTATTTATTAATTCCGCTATTTTTAATTAATGTTGCGTATGAAATATATACTTATATTTATAAACGTAAATCAGAACCACTTTTATATGCTTCAATATGACCTTTGGTAATTCAAATAGTTTCACATACTATCTTGTTATTATTTACCTTAATTAATATGTTTTTATGAGATGCAAATGCTTATTTTCCTGAACCTACACAAGAAAATCCAGATACCATTAGAGCAACAGTCCCAGGTAACGAATTAATAAAAGGTTCAGAATACTTATTATTTTCAAGCAAAAACTCTTATTGAGCAGCTGTTGATGCATTATTTAATGTTAAAGCTGCTAAAAACCTAGTAATCATTATTTTATTATTTATCTTAGTTGGTTTATCTATTTTAGGAGCAAATATCAAAAAAGTACTTCGTTATAGTGAAAATGAAATTTCTGATAATGCTTCTAAAGATAAATTTGTTTTATATTTTGCTATTATAGGTGTTTTATTGTTATTAGTTATTAAAACAATGACTATCAATTTGCGAAATCGTCTTACCTTATTAGATGGTGGTGATTCATATAATTATTTATACATTTTATTCATAGTAATTGGATTCTTAATTACAGCTGGATATTTTGTTGGGATTGAATTTTTCTTTAGAAAAAATAAAAATACTGCATTATTTACCATTTATATGTCCTTAACACAAGGATTGTTATGAATGCTATTAACAGTTTCAATCTTTGTTATATCTAGCCCAAGCGATTATGTATATAATGTCTTTGCGATAACTATCTTCTCTGCAGCAATTTATATTCATTATATTGTTCGTCATAAAAATATAAATCGATTATCAATTTTTGCAATTCTTAGTTCCTTATTTTTACATAGCTCATTAATCTTTATCTATGCTTTAAATCACTTGTTAGTTGCTCAAGATAACTTTATGTTGATATCAGCACCTACCCCAATTTCCTTACTTAAAATACTTACCATTATTAATTTAATTGTTGTCGGATTGTTCTTTATCTCAATTCTTATTTACACTTATGTTTGATTACAAAAAATTAATTTTGCATCTAAAAATAAAGGAGTAATTACTCATGAAAAATAAAACTATACTAGTTGAAACACCTGAACTTTTAGAGGTTTATAACTCATATAACCAACTTGTTTCAGAATCAAAATTCGTCAGTTACAAACAATTCTTTGCTTCTGTTTTGTTAAAACTTAATTCAAGTTTTAATTCAAAGGAATTTGAAAACTTTGAGGAACAAGTTAAAAAGGCATTTAAAAATAAATATGATTTACTTTTTCAAAAATTTGTAATTACTTTTAATTTAAATCCAAAATTTAGTCTTAACAAACTAGTTCCGATGTTAGCTAAATATGAATCATCTAATAATCAAGCAATAAGTTTTAAAACACAATCTTTTGATTTGGTTGTTAACCCAGATGAAAATATAGATGAATTAAATTTAGAAATTGCTAAATATCAAAAAGTTGACGGAGAGGTTTATCTAACTGAAAATCCTAACCAAAATGAAGACAAATTTGAAATTTTATTAAATGAAATTAATTTATCTTTATTAAGGTTGCTACTAGGTGGTTATGTTGTTGAAATTCTACCTAACATAGTTTTATTTATTTCAAAATATACCAATGCTTTAAAACTTTTCTTTAATAATAATATTTTAAAAGAAGAATAAAATGCATTTAAAAGATATCATTCAGAAAAAACAAAACTTTGAAAATATTAAAATCAAAGTTAATAATGATAAAAATATTTTATTAATAACAATTGTTAAACTAACACGAAAACTTGCTTTTTATGTTGATAATGCTTTATTAAATGTGCAGTTAATTCAAGCACTTAAAAATAAATATAACATCAAAAACAGTTTTATTGAAGATATTTCATTTGTTAAAAATAATAGTTTTTTAAGAAATCTAAAAAAATCATTTATTAAAGAAAAAGAACTGTATATTTATTTAACTGAAGAACAAAAATATGGAACCGATTCATATACTCGTTATGAAAAAACAATTTTAAATAAAATTAAAGGTAAAAATGTTGATTTTATTACTATCGGAAACCGTGCATTAAATTTTGCTAAAAGCAATAATTTAAATGTAATTAAAACATTTAAAAGTTCTGCAGAAAAAAACCTCACAAGAACATTAGCACAACTAACCAAGATTTTATATTTAGATAGTGAATATAAAAATGTGCATCTAGTTATTAACTCAAATAAAAACTATAAAGAACCTTTTACATTGCTTCCGATGTCAAATTTTGATGTTGGTAAATTACTTAACATCCATCCAGAAAATGAGTTTGATAAGGTTATTAAAGATTATAAAATTTATCCAAACATTGAAAGTTTTATTGATAATCAAATTACCATTTTCATTGAAAACGCCATTAACTCATTAATTATCGAATCATCGTTTTATAATGCTAAAAATGCTTTAGTTGCTGCTAATAAAAAAGTAAAACAACTCGATGAAGAACTTCTTAAAGTTACTAAACAGATCCATCGCATTAAACAAGAAAAACAAATAGAAGAAATTGTTTTATTAACTAAGAAAAAACAAACTATTTTTGAAGAAGGTCGAAATGAGTATGAGTAAACCTATTGAAATGATTTTCTTGGATAATAAGAAATTAAGAATTAAAAATTATGATTTATATATTAATCATTATCAAGAAAATACTTGAATTAAAGTTTCTGATAACTCTATCGGTGCATATCCAAGAATGTTAATTAAATTAGTTAATCCACAAAACAAAAACACTTTCTTTATGTTTTTAAAGAATGTTAATATAGTTTCAAAACCTGATAAAACCTTAGTAAATTCATTTTCTAATATCCATTTTTTCAAAGTTGCTGCAACAAAGCAAAAATACAAAAAAGAACTTGATCCACTTAAATATCAAATATCTCGTTTAAAAACCTTGCGATTTGTCGGTTTAAGCATTGATGAAACCATCTTATTAGATGACTTGAAAAATGATTTATATGAATTAGAATTAAAGCAGTTGTTGAATTTAACAGAAAGGGAAACATATGAGTAAAAAATGAAAAAAAATTCTTAATGTTCTTTCGTTAGCAACTACCACAATGACACCTATAATTTCGTTTTCTACACAAAACAAAGCAAAGTTAGATATTAAGCAAACAGATGGTGAAGAAAATCCAAGTACTCCAGATAATCCTGGGACACCTAGCGATCCAAATAATCCACCAGAGGATCCTCGCAATCCAAAGCAAAATAAACCTAGAGATATATCGCCTGATTTTGATACATTTAGAACAGAAGCAGATGATAAGTTTCATTCAGACTTAAAACCTTTTTTAGATAATCTTATTCAATATTTACAGAACGAAAGAGATAAAGAACAAAAAGTTGCTGATTCTGCTGTAAATCCATCTTCAACAACACCTGAAACAAAACCTGGTGGAAATACCCAAAATCCAGGGGATCAAGGAAGTAATGAACAACCATCAAATCCAGGCAGTCAGGGTGGTCAACAACAACCATCCAATCCTGGGGAAGAACCAGGAAAAGGTAGTGAAGAACAAAAACCAAAAGATGATTATCGTGGAAATCGAAGTAAAATAACTTACTTAGATAAGTTAATTAAATTCTTTAGTGATCATAAAGATGATATTGCTGCTAACCCTGAAAAATACGGAATGAATGCAATCTTTCCAAAGGTAATATCTCGGGATAAATATTATGATTATGCAACCGTTAAGTTCAATGGTAAGGATTATACAAATATAAAAGTCGGTAAAAGTGATCCGACAAACTATGAGAAGGCTATTGAAGGTAATGATCAAAATGAAATTAATATTGATGAAAAACGTAAAGATCAAAAAAATACCATTAATAAAACTGAACTCGATACAGCTTTAAATAAGTATATCAATAAGTTAAAAGATAAGATTCCAGAAATCTTTATGAATCCTGATGATATCACTAAAATCGGTAAGGATGTTGAAGTTGTATATGATCCTAAAACCGATTCATATACTGTTACACCACCTAAAGGATTTAAAACTTGAGATGAATACTTTATAAATAAGATCAAACCAAGATATACAGCATTTGACTTAGAAGCTAACAAAGATATTGAGATAGAACCTAAGCAACAGCCCCCACAAAACAATCAAGTCACTCCACCTGATTCGGCTGCACCGAATACAAATCCGAATTTACCTGAACAACCCAATGATGCATTAAATCCTCCGATAAATCCTCAAGAATTAATTTTGCAACTACCACCATTATTTCCGAATATCAGTTATAAACTTTATAACCCTGTTGATCAAAATCTGCCTATCGCAAGAAATGATGGAGAAGATTTGGGAGATTATTTATATAGGGTTTTCAATGACCAAAATGTTTCACAAGAAGTAAAAGATAGTTTATTCTTCTTTGATAATCCGATTAACATTCGTTATAGATATCGAGTTGTAAAACTTGAAAAACCTACCGATAATGCTAGAAATTCATTAATACCTACTATTGAAATTCAGGACTTACTAGATCCTAAGTTAAAACGTGAATATCAAGTTGCACAAGTTGATTCGGATGCAAATAAAACAGATGCTGATAAAGATGCTCCAAGTTCTACAAAATATAAATACCTTGATACCACTGATGATGAAACTCACAAGAGATTCAATTTCTTATATCAAGGTGAAATAAAAGCACTAAAAGAAAAATTCGAAGATTTATATAAAGCAGTAGGTATTGAATACGAAGATACAGTTAAAGACGGTGACAATGAAGTAACTAAAACATTCTATTTAGACTATGATAAATTAAATTTCTTAAAAGATGTTAGAACAGCAATTTTTAGTATGGTAGCTTACGGGGTGCAATTTACAGCAACCGAAAAACCATTCAACATCCAACGTGAAACATTGTTAAATGATCCAAAATTTACAGTTATAAATACTCCAGATTATGACAAAGTAAATGCACAATCAATAAAAACTTCTTCTGAAGCAGTTATGGGATTTTTATTTAGAAATCTTAAAGGTTCATCAGTTGAGTCAAAAAGATATAATGGTCCATATTTTTCTCACCTTGCACAAGCATATAAAGATGAATTAACTTTTATTCTTCTTGCTTTAAAAAATGACCAAGTAAGAAAAACAGTTGAAGAAAACTTTAAACAAATTAAAGCAAATACCAAAATATTTAATGATTTTATTAAACAGACAGAAGTTAACATTAACAAATTATTACAATATTCACAATCACAACAACCTACTTTTAATATCATCGCTTGATATGATAATTATGTTAATTTAGTAAAAGAAATAGGTCCTGGTATGCTAGCACTTAAGCAATTAATTATTGCTAATAAACTACCACCTACACCACCCGAAGAAGATCAAAGTGATGCAGATAAAGAAAGTCAAAAAACAATTGATTCATATCAACAACACTATCAATTAATTGATAGTCAATTACAAAAGTTTAAACAACCTGATAATAATCTGTTAACAATTTTAGGAATATTATTTTTAGCCACAGGAAGCATTTTAGTTGCATTGAATTCTGTTGGAGCTATTATTAATAGACTTAAAAGAAATAATCAACTTAAAACTATTTACATTATCGCAATCGTAGCAATTATTCTATTCCTAGCTATCGGTTCAGTATTTTTAGGAATAGGATTGAAAGGAATTTAATATGAATAACCCAAAAATTACATCAATTTTTGATTACATAGTTGAAGTATCTGGTGAATTCCCTTATAAACAGAGACAGTTTTATCACCTTAAGGAAAATCCTAAGGTAAAACTTATGTTAATCAATGCAAGCAAAACCCGTGCCTTTTTGATTGCTAATACCAAAAATGCACAATTACGGATTAATTCAGAAGTTGTTTTAGAAAACGATGAAGCAAGAATTGATACTTTTCAAAATTATTTTGGTAAGGTTATTGACATCGAAGGGAATGTGATTTTACCAACTGCAGAAAACACATATAAACCTACTCCACTCGGAGCAAAAATCTTTGAACTAGCACATGATTTAACCACCGTCAAAACCTTAAACGAACAATTATTTACCGGTATTGTAGCAATCGATTTATTAATCCCAATTGGTAAAGGACAACGTGAATTAATCATTGGAGATCGTCAAACCGGAAAAACTCATATTGCGTTAAATGCGATTATTAACCAAGCTCGCAACGGGGTAAAATGTGTTTATGTAGCGATCGGACAAAAACGCGAAGCTATTACCAGAATTTATAATACCTTAGCAGAATATGATGCTTTAGAAAATACTATAATAATTGATGCACCATCAACAAGTGCATATGAACAATATTTAGCACCATATATCGGTATGGCACATGCTGAAAATATTTCTTATGAAGATGATGTATTAATTGTTTTTGATGATTTAACCAAGCATGCTAATATTATCCGTGAAATTGCTTTATTAACAGATCGACCAGTAGGAAAAGAAGCGATGCCTGGAGATACATTCTTTTCACATTCACAACTACTCGAAAGAGCTGGTTCGTTTGTAGGTCGTAAAACTATTACAGCATTACCAATTCTGCAAACTGTTGATGGTGATATTACATCGTTAATTGCTTCAAATATTATCTCAATTACCGATGGACAAGTTGTTACAAGTGCTGATTTATTCTCACAAGGGGTATTACCAGCAATAAACATTAACTTATCAGTATCAAGAACTGGTTCAAGTGTGCAAAGTAGACTTGTTACTAAGGTTGCTGCTGAAATTGGTAAAGCATATAAAGAATATAAACGTCATTTAAAGCTTGCGATGCTAGATTATGATTTTAATAAAGAAACTTCGTTATTAATTTATAAAGGAAAAATGATTGATAAGATGTTTACCCAAAGAGGATTTTCGTTACATACCCAAGATCTTATTTTGTTCTCATCAAAGTTAATCAGTTGAACTATTTTAAAAGGTGTTAAAGATGAACAAAAAGCAATCGCTTTTATTGATAAATTAATTCAAGTTGATGAGCAAGCGCGTAATTCATATAATACTGTAATGAGTGGTGAAAACTACGATGATAATTTACATAAATCATTTTTTGCTAATGCATTGAAACAATATTCAGATACATATAATTTAAATTGAGAAATTGAAACAGATGATTTATTCAAAATCCAACCTGCGATATTAGAACAAGTTGCTAGAGAATTAGGAGATAGATAATGCCAGGAAAAATTATTAATTTATTTTCAGATGTTATAGAAGTAGAATTTGATAAAGACAATCTTCCGAAAGTAAATCAACTGCTTACTTTACATGATGGAAAAACCTATCTGCTAGTAAAAAGAGTACTAAATGATACTACTATTCGTGCTATTATAATTTATAACTCACAAGAAATATCGATCGATGATGCTGTAATTAATACTAAACAAAGTTTTATGGTTCCAGTTGGATTGCAATCATTAAATAACATTTATTCATTCCGTGGACAACCTTTATTAGATCGTGATACCCATCCAAAATACATTGAAATGGATTCAACAATTAATCCAAATCGTTATTTACATAATGAAATTGAACTTGTTGAAACAGGAATTAAAGCAATTGACTTCTTTATCCCGATTATCAAAGGATATAAATTAGGTATTTTTGGGGGTGCTGGAGTTGGTAAAACTGTGTTAATGAAAGAAATTATCTTTAATGTTAACAAAAACAGTGCTAATACATCAAATGTTTTCATCGGTTCGGGAGAACGTTCTCGTGAAGCCATCGAATTATTTAATGAACTTGAAAGTT
This sequence comes from Mycoplasma sp. AC1221, assembly GCF_054353815.1. NCBI lineage: Bacteria > Bacillati > Mycoplasmatota > Mollicutes > Mycoplasmatales > Mycoplasmataceae > Mycoplasma > Mycoplasma sp. AC1221. The sequence continues at coordinate 31,086 of NZ_JBTHHH010000013.1, forward strand.
CAAACTTAATGGATCGTTCTGCAATGTATATTTCAAAAATGAACGAATCACCAGGTGCTCGTATGTCAATTGTTCCAATCGGGGTAACTGCTACTGAATACTTAAGAGATGTTGAACATCAAGATGTGTTGTTATTTATCGATAATATTTACCGTTTTTTACAAGCTGAAAACGAAACTAGTGCAACCTTAGGTAAAAAACCATCAGTTGGTGGATACCAATCAACCTTAGAATCAGATGTTGCTAATATCCAAGATCGTTTATATAAAAACGAAAATGGTTCAATCACATCGTTTCAAACAATGTTCTTACCTATGGATGATTTATCTGATCCATCAGCAGTTGCTGTATTTAACCACCTTGATGGAAGTTTAGTGCTTTCACGTGTGCAATCAGCCAAAAATATTTTCCCTGCTTTTGACCCACTCGCTTCACAATCTAACTCAGTTGATGAAAAATTACTTGGTAAAAAACATTTTGATGCAATTATAGAAACCAAAAGAATTTTGAAAGCATATAAAGACTTAGAAGATGTTATTTTAATTCTTGGTTTTGATGAACTAGATGAAGAATCTAAGACAATTGTTAAAAAAGCCTTACAACTTGAAAACTTCTTTACCCAAAATTTCTTTATGACTGAACACTTTACTAAAGCACCAGGTCAATATGTTTCCTTAGAAGATACTGTCGATAGTGTAATACGGATTTTAGAAGGTAAATACATCAAACAAAGTCCAGAAATATTCCAATATGTAGGTTCAAATCTGCAAATTCCAACAGATGAAGAATTAGGATTGTAATAATTAAAAACATCTCTATTGGGATGTTTTTACATCACATCATAAATTTTTAAAATTAAAGTAGGACAAAAAGATTAACAATTAATTCTGTTAATCTTTTTGTTTTATTAATAGGATTAACCAACACCCCTAGGGGTGTCCGCGCCCAAAAATATTAA
>NZ_JBTHHH010000014.1:0-31240 GCF_054353815.1 Mycoplasma sp. AC1221
ATCTCCCAACTTTTCACTTCTTTAGACTCCATCCTTTCACTTCATCAGCGTAAGTCAAATATTCTTAAAAATATTAAGAAGAAATTATTAGAAAAAATGTTTGTTTAAGTTAGAATACACAAAATATTGCAAAATGTAGGATATCAAAACATTCTTTGATATCCTAATTTTCGTGGGTTTTAAAATTTAGATAAGACTTGATATCGATCGCATCACTAAATCGATATCTTTATTTTCTAACTCATTAATTATATGTAAATAAATTCTTTCGGTAGTATTCATACTAGCATGACCAAGTCGCTTCGCGACGGAAGCTATTGATACCCCGGCATATAACAACAATGATGCATGTGTATGTCTAAGGGCATGAATTGTTATCGGTGGAACATTTGCTTTGTTACACCTGCGAATCAAAGTATCATTAATGGTTGAATTGTAAATTCGTTCTTTGAAAACAAAGATAGGTTTTTCCGGATCTAAGTCCTTTATTATCATTGCAAACTGTGATGTTGTCATTCAATCAAGTTGTACCTTGCGAATTGAAGATTTATTTTTTGTAGGTAGAAATCCACCATTTTCTTTATAATTTCAAGTTTTTGATACATTCAAGTTTTGTCTAACAAAATCAAAATCTTTTGGTGTAATAGCCAATGCTTCTGAAAACCTTAATCCTGTTTTAGCTATCAACAAAATTAATCAATCTATGTTTAATTGTGAATCTAATTTTAGTGTTTTAAGAAGCAATTGCAGTTGAAATTGATTAAGATATTTTTGTCTTTTTTCTCTAGGATTTTTTCCTTTAATAACTACCTTTCGAGTCGGATCGCTTTGTAAATAACCATCATCTAGTGCATCCAATATGCAACCCTTAAGATGATGATGAAAATCCATAGTAGTTTGTCTTTCATGGGTTAATGCATATTCGTTTAATAATTTTTGATATACATAGCGATCTAAATTACTTAGTTTAAGATTGGGTGCTAGTTTAATAAGTCATCTTAAGGTTAGTTCATATTTTTTATAACTAACATCCCTTATTGAATCTTTTTTATATACTAAGATTCAGTTTTCAAAAAATTTGTGTAATAGTATATCTGGTTTTCTTTTCATTATTCTCCTTTTAACCCACGGATATTATGTAAAAATCATATTATAGAGATAAAGAAAGAATAAGATATCAAATTATATACTACAACTTTCAATTTATAACTAATCTATCAAAAGAAACATTATACAGAGATTTTAAATTTTTAATTCCTTAAAACTAACAAGTTAAAAAAAGGATATAAAAAATAACCAATGGGGCGGTTGACGGGATTCGAACCCGCGGATGACGGGACCACAACCCGCTGTGTTAACCACTTCACCACAACCGCCATAATCTTGGTTATTGCTAGTATATTATACCGTAAATATCAAAAAACATAGTTTTATAACTATGTTTTTTTATGTCTATTATATAGGTATAAAAATAAAATATGAAATTTTTATACCTATATAATTTTTTTATTTATGATTTTTTCTCTTTAATGTAGGGAATAAAAGCACATCGCGAATCGAATCTTTTTCAGTAAATAACATAGTAAGTCGATCAATTCCAATCCCACATCCACCAGTAGGTGGCATTCCATATTCTAACGAATCAACAAAATCTCAATCTATATCACTTGCTTCGTCATTTCCGTTTTCTTTTTCTTGTAACTGTTCTTGGAATCTTTGCAATTGATCAATTGGATCACTCAACTCAGTATACATATTTGCATATTCTTTGGTATTTATAAATAATTCAGCACGTTCGGTAAATCTTGGATCTTTTGATTTAGCTGTTAAAGGAGAAATTTCAATTGGATGTCCATAAACAAAGGTTGGTTGTATCAAGGTTTTTTCGATTAATTCTTCAAATAGTTCATTTATGATATGACCTAATTTAAAGAATTTTTGTATCTTTACTCCATTGTTTTTTGCTACTTCTATTGCTTGTTCAAGTGAAATATTTCTAAAATCTACATTAGTTGCTTCAGAAACCGCATCTACCATATCTAGACGTTTAAAAGGTTTTGATAAATCAATTTCTACACCTTTATTTATGACTTTTTCTTTACCGAGATTTCTTGCAATTGTTTTCAATAATGTTTCAGTGCGATTCATCATTCCTTCTAAATTAGAGTATGCTTCATAAAACTCTATTGAAGTAAATTCAGGGTTATGTGTAGTATCAATTCCTTCATTTCTGAATATACGTCCAATTTCATAAACACGGTCAATTCCTCCTACTACCAACTTTTTAAGAGGAATTTCTGTCGCGATTCTAAGAACGAATTCTTGATCAAGTGCATTATGATGTGTAGTGAATGGACGAGCAGCAGCACCGGATAAATAATCATTTAAAAATGGTGTTTCAACCTCCATATATTCTAGAGCATCAAAGTATTTACGAATTTGAGAAATAATTTTTGTTCTGGTTCAAAATACATCTTTTACTTCATCATTAACAATTAAATCCACATATCTTTTACGATATCTTTCTTCTACATCACTTAGTCCGTGATATTTATCAGGTAATGGTTTTAATGCTTTTGTAAGTAATTTTATTTGTGTTGCTTTAACAGTCACAGCACCTGTGTTTGTCTTCATCACACTACCTTCAACATAGATAATATCACCTAAATCTAAGGTATCAACTAATTTTGCTAATTGTTCATCTTGTTTTTTATTAAAATATACCTGCATCTTTCCGTGATAGTCTTTCAATAAAATAAAAGGTCCACGCATAGTCATAATACGTCCTGCGATAGCAAGAAAATGCGGTTTTTCTTCAAGATGTTCTTTTGTTACATTTGAGTATGCTTTTTCAATATCATCTGAATAAGAAAGTTCTTTTAGGTTATCAGCTTTAGCAAATGCTTCAACTCCTAATTGTTCATATATTTGTAGTTTTTTTCTTCGAATTTGTTCTTGTTCACTATATTTTTCCATTAATTTCTCCTTTTTATTTATTTTATCAAAATCTTTATAATTGTTGATAAAAAACGGCAAAATGCCGCTTTATAATTTAAAACTGGTTTTACATACTTTTTCTAACGACTCTTCACCATGTTTTAATGCAAACTCTTTCACTTGTTGTTTTACTTTTGAACTTGCCCCATAAGCAAATTCATAATTTCATTCACTTCTTTGTTTATTCATATACTCTATTAAATAATAACGAGCTATTATGGATGCGCACGCAACAGATAAATTTATAGATTCGGCTTTTGGTTGATAAATAATATCAATATCTTTTTTATCAAGATCATTAAATAAATTTATTTCATTAAATTTTTTTTGATACTTTAAAATTGAGTTAAAAGTTGAATATTGATCAACTAATACTGCAAGATCTTTTACATTTATATTATTATATTTATCAAAAAAATGTTCTAAACAATGCATATGAACAAAATATTTGATTTCATTTGCATTATATTTTTTTGATACTAACTTATTATAACCACTTTGAGTAAGAATGTACTTAGTATATGGAATCTTTTTTATCAATTCCTTTGCTAATATCTTGATTCTATTATCAGTTAATAATTTTGAATCCTTTATACCTAATTCAGTTGCTCATAAATGTAAATTCTTAGGTAAAAATGTACAAACACCTATGACAGGGGTGAAAAAATCACCTACTCCTGTTTCATCTATACCTATTATCTCCTTATTTTTATATAATTGATTAAAAACATCAAGTAATCTCACTAATCTTCCTCTTGACTTCTCTTTCTGCGTTTTTCATTAGATTTAGCTTTTTCAAGTTCTGGATTATCTAAAAATTTATTTATATATCAACCTACTCCACCATCTTTGTTTGTTTTTGCAATCTTTACGGTCGCATATCTTTTTACTTCTCTAGTTGAATTTCCCATAGCTACAGAAACATTAGCAACCTTAAACATAGGAACATCATTAAAACCATCTCCTATTGCAACTGTATTCTCAATTTTTACATCATAGTAACGAATCAACATACTCAATGCTTTCCCTTTGTTAGCAGTAATATTAGTCATATCAAACACAGGACTTAATCCTTCCCCTTTTGACCAATATGAAAACTCTGCTAAATCGCCATATCTTGATTTTAAGTATTGCCTTAATGATTCAACATCTGTTGTTTTTTTCACATCAAAAATTATTCCTGTTGGCATTAAAGGTATTTTATGAAAGTCTAAACCTATTTTTAATTTTGCTGTTGTAGAAAATCCAAAAACTTTTTCTAAGTCTTCATCACGATGTTGTAATTGCACTCAATCTGGTCCTTCAATTGCAATATTAGAAACTTCCTGCTGGACTTTTTCATCACCTAAAATATAAAGAGCTTCATTTAAGTTTAAATATTTTATATAAGGGATAAAACTTTCATCATAAGGTCTGTGAATGTGTGCTCCATTATAATTAGAAACAACAGTATCCAATTTTAATGCCTCATAAATACTTTTAGTACTTCTTCATGGTCTACCTGTTAAAATACATACAATATGACCTTCTGAAACAGCACGATTTATTGCATTTTTTGTTTGTTCGTGCACTTCCCCGGTAGCACTGGATTGCAATGTTGTACCATCTAAGTCAATGGCAAATAAATATGTTTCCTTATCCATTTTTCTCCTTTTTTATCTTGTTTATAGTTAAATAATTAAATATATTAAATTATACACATTTTTGTTGAGATTTTGGATTTAAAAAATCCAGCTGATAAACCGTGTACTTAGTAGTTGGAAACATATATCGCAATATGACCAATTTTTTTTACGTGACCAGCTCAGGAGAGTTGTACGCTCTAATCACGACTTATATGTTATTTATCAATAACTTTTATAATAAAAATTCTATACACAAATAACAATATTTCAAATTTACTAGAAATGTTAAATAGATTCTTGTCGAGTTACGATGCTGCAGATGCTAGCGAGTTTAGTAAAGCATAATCTAACTATTTATTTACTTATTTAAATGCTATTTATGCTAAAAATGATTTAGAAAAGATAAAAAGAATTAATTATAAAAAAGAACTTGCAATGAATAACAAAGCAAAATAAATTATTAAAAAGGTGTTGGGTTAAAGTATTTATATAAGTATAAATGCATATTTCTTTTCCATAAAATTTGCAGATATAAAGAGTTTAAATAACTTTTTATATCTTTTTCTAAATCGTTTTCCTGTTTTCTTATAAAATAAAAATGTAAGAAATTATATACTTAATTAATTTCTTACAAAATATTGGATAAGGAGATATTAAATTGAAAAAAAAGATTAAAAAAATTATTTCTTTCGGAACCTTATTTTTTGGTTCTATAGCAACTTTTGCTGCAATTGGTATAACAAATACAACAAAAATAAATAAAAAACCTTGATATCTTGAATATCAAAGTAAAAAAGTTGAAGTTCGTATAAATAAAAATGGTGAACTGTTCAATTCAGTGAGGAATGTTGCTGTAAATAATAATTTTGAATTAAAACTTTTATTAAACTTTGATGAAAAACCTAATTCTGTTTATGAAGAAAATTGGATAAAAGATAAAAACATTGATTTTATAGATGCAATCAAAAAGAAAAAGTTAAATTTCAAAAAATATAAAATAAGTTCGATGATGCCAATCGTTTGATTTTATTTCGATGATGAAAGTCAAAGAAAAAATTTCATTAATAGCATTATAGATGAAAAAGAAATTTATAAAGGCATAATTTTCCCTAATGAAATACAAAATAAGCAGTTATCTTATAATAACAAAACAGATTGAGATGTCTATTTCGATCGAGATATAACAGTAGATAATACAAAAGATTTAGAAATAGTTAATTTTAAAAAACAAAAAGAAAGAGAGGATAACAGATATTATAATAATGTAGGAAATATAGGTGTTTTAGAATGAAATGGTATGATAGATGAAGGAAAATTACAAAATTTTCAAAAGTTTGGGATTAAATTTTATAATGTATCAAATTCAAATTATAGACATCATGCGAATGAAGTTTCAAATGTTGCTGTAGGTGATCGTGGTTATGATAGATATTCAAAACTTTTCTTTTCTACATTTATTAATGATTCTCAATGACAAACAGCTATAGAATGAATGGTTAAAGAAAATGGAGTGAGAATTATAAATCATAGCTATGGTCCAGATAAAGATGAATATAGAAGAACATACAATGAAAATAATTTATTTTTGGATTACATATCAAGAAAATATGGAGTTGTAAATATTTTTTCTTCTGGTAATGGTAATGGTAATAAAGAAAAACGAAACGAATGAATTAATGGTGATAAACTCTCTTTTAATGACATTGTTGTAGGTGCATTAGATTATAACCCACAAACAGATAAACCGACTGAAACAATTGCTAAATATTCAAATTTTTTATTACCTGATAAGTATACAACTCTTTCAAAACCTAATGTTGTAGCACCAGGATATTTATATAGAAGATGACATAAAAGCGAAAACGGTAATTGAGAAAAATTTGGTGTTGTTGGTACAAGTTTTGCTGCACCAGTTGTCACTGGTTTAGTGTCCACTCTGCTAAGAGAAAAAACATTTTTAGATAATGATAAAAACCGATTACAAGCTATAAAAGCCATTATAGGTGCTTCTTCAAGAAAACCAAATGTTAATAATTTAGAGTATAAGTCAAACGGGTATTCGACTGTCTACGGTTCGGGAATAATAGATTTTGAAAATATGTTAGTTGCTGCAAATAACTTAGTTACAAAGCAGGTCTCAAAATCGGATAAAGATTTTGTTCTATCAACAAGAGAATTTTATGTGCAATCAGGTAAAAAAATCAAAGGTGCTAGTTCTTGATTATTCAATTCTGGTTTACTAAAATCGCCAGAGAACTTACCAACATATAATGCGAATGTAAATTGATGATGATTTCTAGGGATTCTTGGTGGAGTAATAGCTAATTCCATCGAAGGTTCAAGATTAAGTAAAGAAAAAACAGAATGATACAATACTCATATAAATAACCAAAGACTTAATCTAAAAACAATCAATACTAGGCAAGAAGATAAATTATTTTCAGACTACGATTTATATCTTGAGAAAAAAGATAGCAACAGAAATTGATCAGTAGTAAAAAGTATAACATCAGTTAAATCAAACGATGAAATATTAGAATATACAACAGCAGATGCAGGTACATATCGCTTGAAAGTTAAAAAATATTCTGATGCATTGTTTGATAATTCAATCGATGATAGTTTAGCATTAACATATACGGTTCAGGACAACTAAGATGAAAAAGCTCAAAAAAATCTTTTTTCCTTTTTCTTCTAGTTTGATATTCTTTATGTCAGCTTGCTCTACTGCTAAAACATCAGATGTTAAAGTAGAAAAGAAATATAATTTAGAAGATATAGAAAAATTTCGTTCCCTAATTAATAAATATAACAACGAAAATGGTATTAAATCAATTTATGATGAATACTTTTCAGATTTATGAAGAGATAATAAAGAAAATAACGGTAAATTTAAATACTTATTAAATAATAGATATGAAATTATTACTTCCGAAAATGAATTAAAAGAAAAGTTTTTAAATAAATTTACATTAGAACATATCAGAAAATATTATCATATAGATCATTTTGTTACGAATCTTAGTTTTGATGTAAATACATTAACAGAAGAAAAATTAGAAAAAATGAACCGAGAAAAGTTTCAAGAGACATTTTTGGACAACCAAGATATAAGTGAGTTCTTTAAAAATAAAAACTTGTTAATGTATGAAAGTTGATATGATCATGCTTCACAAGATCGTACTCTTGTTACTGATTATAAAAATAATAATAAAACAAATTTACATTTCAATATAGTTGACTCAGATGACTTAGGATTTGTAATAAATGTGCCTGATTATGTAGGGATTGAAAACTTAAAAATGGAAGTAAAGTATCTTAATAAATCCGATACTATAACCGTTTCTCCTTTGATGAACCTAGAACAAAACAAAGATTTTTACGAATACCTTAAAAAGTTATACAAAGAAGAATAAAATCAAAATAAGAACATTTTTATGATGTTCTTATTTTGATAAACTTTTTTTGTTTTAATATCCTGATTTTGATTGGTTTCCTTCTACTATTGCAACTGATCTTGATGTTCCAAATCGCGATGCCCCTGCTTGATGCATTTTGATCAGGTCATCTAATGAAGAAATTCCACCTGCTGCTTTGATTTGTAATTTATCTCCTGCTACAGATTTCATTAATTCAATATCTTTTAAATTCGCTCCACGAAAACTAAATCCAGTGGAAGTCTTAATAAATTCTGCTCCAGATTTTAGCACTATTTCTGTAGCTTTTTTAATTTCTTCTTCTGTTAACAAAGCAGTTTCGATAATAACTTTTAAAATTTTATTTCCACATGCCTCTTTAACTTTCTTAATATCATTTAAAACATATTCATAATCTTTTTGTTTAAAGCGACCTACATTGATTACCATATCAATTTCATCAGCACCATGATCAATTGCAAGTTTTGCTTCTTGTGCCTTTGCTTGTGTTATCATTACTCCTAGTGGAAAACCTATAACACTGGTAATACCTACATCGCTTTTTTGCAATTTTTCAGAAGCATACTTAACTCATGATGAATTCACACATACGGTTTTAAATCCGTATTTTTTGGCTTCATCAATAAGTTTATTAATATCTTTTTCGGTTGCTTCTGCTTTCAAATAAGTATGATCAATCATCTTGTTATAATTCATTTTTACCTCATTTTATCTAAAATTATTTTATTTTCTACGGGTGTTTTATTAATCCGATATCCTTGCATTAATTCATTTACAAGGGTTGGATCAATAGGTTTTGATGAAGATAGGGTGAAAAGTTTATATCCTGGACGAACCAATTCATTTGTTTTTTTATGAATTGTGATTCCGGCATCAAAATCTATGCTATCTTCTTTGGTTTTTCTTCCGGCACCAAGTTTCATAGCTACGATACCGAATGTTAAACTATCAAAAATTTCCATATATCCATCGATTTGATTAAACACATGTAATTGGTATTTAGGTTTTCAAAACTCATCACTTTGCAACTTATTCACATCACCATTTTGTGCTTGCACAAAGTCATAAAACTTTCTTAATGCACTTCCATCTGAAATCACTTTTTGTATTTTTTGCAATGCTTCAGTTTCGTTAGTAGCTATTTTTGCTTGTTGTAAAATGGTGGCACAAGAAGAAAAAACAAGTTCATTAAAGTCATCTGGTCCTTGTCCTTGCAAAGTTTTTATTGCTTCTAAAACTTCGTTTTTATTCCCTATTTCTCTTCCGATTGGCCGATTCATATTAGTTATTTCAACTCTTACATCTACATTTAACTCTTTACCAATATCAATCATCCGTTTAGAAAGTTCCTTAGCACTTTCTAAATCTTTCATAAATGCACCATTCCCGCATTTTACATCTAATAAAATTGCATCAGCTCCTGTTGCAAGTTTTTTAGACATAATTGATGATGCAATTAATGGAATCGATTGAACAGTTGCAGTTACATCCCTTAATGCATATAATTTTTTATCAGCAGGAACTAATTTAGCACTTTGTCCGATTATGGCGATTTTATGTTTTGTAACTTGCTCAATAAATTGCTCATAAGTTAATTCGACGTGAAAACCAGGGATGGATTCAAGTTTATCAACAGTTCCACCTGTATGTCCTAGTCCTCTTCCGCTCATTTTCGCTACTGGCGCTCCGCAAGCTGCAACTATAGGCGCAACTGCTAATGTAGTTTTATCTCCAACTCCACCTGTAGAATGTTTATCTACCTTGATTCCAGGTATCATAGATAAATCCATAACTTCACCTGAATGCATCATATATTTAGTCATTAATGCAGTTTCCTTAGTGGTCATAGAATTAAAAATAACTGTCATTAAAAATGCACTCATTTGATAATCTGGTGTGCTTCCGTCTACATAAGAGTTAATTAAAAACTTAATTTCTTCTTCATTAAGTTCTAAATTGCGTCTTTTTTTATCAATAATATCAACTACACGCATTTTATCTCGCTAATTTTAAAGCAATTTCCATCATTTTTGTAAATGAATTTTGACGTTCATTTGCACTTGTTTCTTCGTGAGTAATTAAATTATCACTAATTGTTAACAAACATGCCGCTTGTTTACCTGTTGCTTGTGCATTAGTAAATAATGCATATGATTCCATTTCTACACAAAGGGCACCCGATACATCAATTCTTTTTTTAAGTGGTACAGATGTATAAAATACATCAGATGAATGTACTCTTCCTTTATTAATTTTAGTTCCTAAATCAGAAGCAATCTTTTCTATTTCGGAATTTAATTGAAAACTTGGTTTAGCAATGTGATCATCTTCGTTTAAAACAAGTTTTCTAAACGAATTATTGTCTGCATATGCTTCAGTTGCTAAAACAACTTCATATAAACCTAAATCCTCTTTATATGCTCCTGCAGAACCAATTCTGATAATGCGATCTACATCATAGAATTTAAATAATTCATAAGAATAAATACCAATTGATGGACAACCCATTCCGCTTCCTGCAATTGTTACAGGTTTTCCTCTATAAGTTCCAGTATACATAAACATATTTCTGATTCAGTTAACTAATTTATAACCTGGATCTAAGTATTTTTCTGCGATAAATCTAGCTCTTAAAGGGTCACCAGGCATAATAACTGTCTTAGCAATATCCTCTTTAGCTGCTCTAATGTGTGGTGTCATAAATCCTCCTTATATGACAAATTACTATAATAATTTTATCACTATTGATTTTTTCTTAAAATATTATCTTATTTTATAGTATAATATTATTATGAAAATGTTTTCTTAAAAATTGAAGAAAAATTATATTTTTTATTTTTATGAAACAAGAATGTGGAACATATTTATATTATATATACTGCAAAAGGTAAAATTTGTCCAATAAAGGCACATTTAAAAAGATTAAATATAATTAGTCTTTTAAATGTGCTTGACACAGCACTTAATCATTAAAAAATGATAGTAAGGAACATTTATGAAAAAGAGATTTTTATTTACAGGTGGAATGGCGCTGCTTACAGCAACTGCTATAACTGCTTCTTGCACAGCTTCACCAAGCAATTCAAGCGAGCATCTCCCCCCCCATTCAGCTCAGTTAATAGTTAAATCGCAGCGTGATAAATCTGATTTTTTTATTCCAGCGAATGAAAAAATTCGATATGTTGCAATTGGTGATTCAATTACAGAAGGATTTGATGGAACATTGTTAAGATCATATCCTGGTAAAAAAGAAGCAGATGGAAGCATCTCTGGTGTTTCATATCCTGCTTATTTAGCGAGACTTTTAAACCAGAATAATCGTGTAGATGACTTTGAAAACTTCGCTATTTCTGGTTCAAGATTACTAGATTGACTTCGTTTATTTAATATCCCTTATCAAAGTGGAATACCATATGAAAATAAGAATGAAATTACAATTTTTGGTAAGGATTGAAAAACATATGCACAAAAAGTTAAAGCAAAATTAAAGGATGCTAACTTAGTTACATTCTCACTTTCTGCTAATGATATGTTGTTTTTACTTTTCCAACAAGCATCCAAAGATGATGTTGTAAAAATTGTTAAAAAATACTTAGCAAAACAAGCAATTGCTGCTGATGTGGTAGCATTTTTTACCAAATTACTTAATGATGCACTAAGAGAAACACAAAAAAGATTATTAACTTTTGTTTCGAACCTTAGAACATTTGCCCCAAAAGCAAACATCAATATTATTAGTTATCCAACCCCGATGTTTGGAATGGCCAATATTTTAAGGGATTATGTTAATAAATTATTAGGTGGTAATTTTGATATTTCACCATTTGATTTTCTTATTAACCACCTTAATAACGGACTTAAAGAGGCTGCAAAACGTGCTAATATAAACTTCATTCAAGCAGTTAATGCTGATTATTGAAATCATAATGTAACTAAGTTTACTACCTTATTCTTTGATATTCACCCTAATATCTTTGGTTACAAAAAAATCGCAATGGATATTTATCTTAAGATAACTAATCCATCATTAAATGTTAATGATTATAAAAACTATGATTTTTCACAACAATACTTAAACTTAGATGCTGATACTGCTAACTATGAAATTCAAGTAAAGGAATCGAATGCTAAAGTTCTTGGTTTTAACACTGATGCTTACTTAAAAACTCGCACTAAACAAGAACAAGAAGTAGCTTCCGAAAGAAAAGTTTCTAACTTTAGCACCAGAATCGGTGAGTTAACTAACGACTTACTTGAAGGTGCTAAAGATGCGTTTAACTTCTTAGCTACTAATTCTACTTATAAACAACTTGATCCAAACGGACTTTTAATTAACTTATTGAATCAAAAACTTAGCAGTGGAAAAAATGGTAAAGATTCAATTATTGATACTATTATTAATGCTAAAACAATTAAAAACATAATCTATAACACCGAATCTGCTCTTTCAGAACTGCGTGCAAAGGGACAATTAACTTTAGATAAAGTTGCTCCGGTATTTAAGGATGCAGTCTTCAATATTGAAAACCTTGCTTTATTAATTGCTTCGCTTTCACAAAGTGAACTAGTAACAGAACACAAAGATCAGCTCGCTGTTGCTTTAAAAACAATCTTAAAAAACTCTTTAAGTGTTTTCAAAGACAAGATTTCAGGATTTTTAAATTCTAAATTACAAGAAAATCTAAGTGATTTTAACTTCACAAAAGATGATTTAAATCAACTTTCGCAAGCATTTATTTCATCACAATACCTTAAAAACTTAATAGATTTATTAATCGATTCATTTATCTTAAATCCAAGTAAATTCACTGAAGTTAAAACCCTACCTGATATCATTCGTGCTTTATTTAGTGATGAAAATCAAAATCAACAAATTACAGCTAATGTAAATAATCTCCTTATTGAAGTTCTTTCAAATCCGAAACTTAAGAAAATTACTACTGAAATTATTTACAATTTCCTTAAGAAAGGACAAATTGATAAGAATATCACTTCTGAACAAGTTGAATCTGTTGTATCCGACTTTTTAGCCTTAATTACCAATGTAAACAGTGAATTTAAAGTCTTTGATGAAGTAACTTTATCAGTATTAAATCATCTTAAAACTGTAGGTGACATCAAACTTCCTGATTTATTTACCAATGCAATCAAAGAGGTTTATGATAAATTTACTACAACTGGAAACCCAACAATATTATTTAGCATAATCAAAAGAGTAGCTCAATCAGATTTATTCAAAAATCACAAGGACTTTGCTAAACAAGTAGTTAAAAATGCATTAGATGAAAATAATTTAGCAAGAATTTCGCAAGAAATTGTCAAAACTATTAACAAGCAGAAAGAGGTTTCTAAATACATTTCATCTGATGCTGTAGCAAAATTAGTTCAACTGATCTTTAAGCAACCACAAATACATACACTTTTAGATGTAAGTGTAGATGCAATAATCGATAATGTGGATATTTGAGATAATGCTAATAATTTCACTGATATAGTTACAGAAATTGTAAAACGTGTTCCTTATGATAGCAACAAAGATTCAATTAATGCTGTTTTAAATAACATTATTAATGATCCAGATTTTGCTAATGTTTTAATTGATGCGTTTTCAACATCAATACAAACTTTTGGATTAAATAGCAAAGATCCAAAAATTAGTCAATTTATTAACGATTTAATTACACACATCCTAAAATGAATCAATGATAACAAATTTACCCAAAACATAATTGATGTGATCGGAGAAAGTCTTTCAGAAATTAAAACATCAAACAATCCTTTTGATGAATTTGCAAAAATTCCATCAAAAGTCTTTGATGTAATCAAAGATAAATTTACCAGCTTACCAAGTGAAAAAATTCAAGAATTAATCTCTGCTCCTTGAATCTCACAAAATTCTGATGCTGCGGCAGCAATTATTAAAGTTATTTTCAATGAACTAAATAAACGTGGTATCTTTGCTAAAAATATTGTTCCTGCTTTAAAAGATTTATTATCAAAGGATGCAGCAAAACCTTATCTAGATTCCAACGAAGTAACTCCATTATTAACATCATATTTACAAACTCAGCAAGGTATAAATTTCTTAGAAGATATAATTAAATTAATAATTTTAAATCCTAACCTTTTTGATAAATCAAATGGCCCTAGGGATATTACTAACATATTATTAAATAGTGCAGACTTTAAAAACATCCTAAATAAATACCTTGCACCACTTTTGATTCCACAGGCACAAGCAAAACATCTACCAAATACAGTTGCAAAACTTCTTCGCGAATTTGCTCGTAGATATAACTACAACATCGCAGATGAGTATCTTGATTTACTTCAATCACTTTATCCAAGTTTAGTAGATTTACTAAATCAGATGCAAAACTTTCCACAAGTTGCTAGTGCAGCAATCAAAGGACTTTCTGAATCAGAAAACGTTGATCAAATTGCTTGAAATATTTTTAGTGAAATTTCAAAAGTTATTAACTTCAAAGACTATGAATTTTGAAA
Organism: Mycoplasma sp. AC1221; assembly: GCF_054353815.1. Classification (NCBI taxonomy): domain Bacteria; kingdom Bacillati; phylum Mycoplasmatota; class Mollicutes; order Mycoplasmatales; family Mycoplasmataceae; genus Mycoplasma; species Mycoplasma sp. AC1221. The sequence goes on from NZ_JBTHHH010000014.1 coordinate 14,564, forward strand.
AAAAGTTATTGAAACACCATTTATTTCTGAACATAAAGATCAATTTATAAAACTACTTATTTCGTTCTTTAATACTTTCAAAACACAAGATTTATCATATGTTTTAGAAACTTTCTTACCTGATACATTATTTAATTTAACCAAGGAACAACTAAAAGAACGCATAAATGCATTATTAACTCACGATGAATTTGTATCAGTTTTAGATAGCACTATACAATATATTTTAGACAACACAAGCAAATTTACTAACTTCAACACATTCACAGATGCACTAAGAGATGTTGTTAAAAATTCTATTTTAGAGAAGTTATATAACGATTTTATTAAAAATCAAGCATGAGTTGATCAAATTCTTGATAAAGCATTAACCGATGAACAAAAACAAAGTTTAAGTAATTTAGGAGCTGATTTACACCTACTTAAAGAAGGTACAAAAGAAATAATTAATGATTCAAGTTTAAAAACTCAAATTTTTGCTGCTATTGATGATTTATTATCAAGACTTGATACCTTTAAAACTTTTACAAGTCGATCAGATTTGGTGCAAAAAATCTTTACTTCACAACCTTTCCAAGATGCAATTAAATCTATATTAACAAATATTTTTGCAAAATTATATACATCTAACAATTTCAAACAACTTTTGGCAAAAGTTTTAGTAAAACAAATTAATAAAACATCTTATGCATCGATATTCAAAAACATCGATGCATCAAAACAAGAAAAAGCTACTGAATTATTAATTGATGCCTTCGGTGTAACTGACAAAACTTTAAAACTTTCTCAAAGTTTTATCGATGGACTTGTAAAACTGCTATCAACCAACGGTACACAAATTGAATTAAGTGTATTATTTAACAAATGATTAGAGCAAGTTAAGGTATTTGCTTCTGATCCAAGTTATGAAGCAAAATTCATTCAATTGCTCAATAATATGCTTGCTCTACCACAACTTAAACAAGGTGATAACAAGGACATCTTTAGTAAACTCCTTGAAAATGGATTTGAACTTCTTATTAATCAAATTGATTTTGGTGGAATCTTATGAAACACATTCGGAAGTTACCTAGAAACCTTTGTCAACAATAACCTTATCAACAAAGAACAATTCACTACAATTATTAATTCTGCTTTAAGAGTCAATGGACTAAAGACAGTCATTGTTAATATCGTCAAATACTTCATCGATCACAATGACACCTTTAAAGATGCTAAATCTGTTTTAGATGTTATTAAAAAATATCTAAATGAATCAAATAATGAAACTAGTTTTAAAGATGCTATTAAATCTGTATTAAAAACTGCATTATCTTCAAATGATCTAAAAGTCGTAATTAAAGCAATTATCAATAATGTAATAACATACTTAAATATCCAAAAAACTGATCATATAACAACATTTATCGATGCAGTCGCTAATGATTTTGATGGATTATTTGATCGCACAGGTGTATTTGATAAAATATTATCAGCAGCAGTTGATTCAGTTAAAAATAGTAGTGATTTAGCAACCTTTGTAACCAATTTTACCAACAACATCAAAACTAATGTTAATTTCTTGCACTTTGATTTATTTAAGAAAGTTCTTAATGATAAAGTTATCAGCGAGCACAAAGATGGTGCTAAAGAGTTGTTCCATGCGATTGTAAGTAACTTATTAAATAACGAAGAAAAAACCAAAACATTTATTAAATCAATCAACATTTCTTCTTTCTTTATAAATCAAAGTGAACTCACTGGACCAGAATTTATCAATGATGCATTCGCTCTAGTACTTAAAGACTCTAATATCCGTGATTTAATCAATTTAATTCTTAGCGACTTTATCGATCGTGCAACTGAATATAATAATAACAGCGATTGATGAAGTGCATTAAATACCTTGTTTAAATCAAGTAAATCAGAACAATTTAAAACTAAATTCACTGAATGATTAAAGAGTGTACTTAAAAATCCTGACCCAAGACTTCCAAAAGGACTTGCACAATTATTAATCGCATCGCTTAAAAAAGCAGGTTTTGCTCTAAACGATGAAAGTGATTTAACTTTATTTACTACTGTTTTAACCAACTTAATGAAACAACTTGCTCAAAGAGATGAATTATCAAAAATGATTACACATATTTATGATAACATCAAGGCAATTGACTTTAGTAAGGATCATAATCCTAATAAAGTAAAACGTGCAATCATGGATGGTGCTTTATATATGATATTAACTGATGATAAAAAGAAGATATCATTAACCAAAATTGTTGCACAAAAAGACTTACTTAAAGCGCTTGTTGATTCAATCGGTGATGCTAACTATATAACCTTAGTAAACAGATTATTTGAATCATCTAGTCGTGAAAATAAAACAGGAATTTATAAGTTTATTGATAACTTTACTAAGGTTAAACCGGCACAACCTGCAAAACCACAAAATGTACAAGGTGCATCACCAAACTCAAGCAACCAACCAAGCAATGAGGATGTATCTAAAAATGATAATTCAGATGAATCATATGGTTTTGAAACAGGTGGAATATCTCAAATTCTACAAAATGCATCCGGTGTTTCAGATTTAGTTGCTGTGTTAACTGAACCAGCATTTAAAGAGATGATTAAAAAATCAGCAGATAATTCTTTTGACTATACAAATAATAACAAAAAGAATAATCCAGAATATAAATTCTTATTTAGACTTTCTGCGCTGATATTATGATGAATTCATGATGGTGCTGGTGTAACAGGAGCAACCTTCTGAAATAGTAGTAATTATGATGTTCAAGGTTACTGAAATGATGGTTTACGAAAAGCATTTAATGCTGCCGCAACTAAGGATTCTAAATCTAGTTGAGACAAACTAACTAATGATAAAAAAGTTGCTATTGGAGCTACTTCAAAAACAAATCCAAGTATTTTTGATGATACTTATATTATCGGAACTAAATCAACTTCATATTGAGGTACCAACAATAACTCTGCTACCAAATATGACAAGAACTTGCTAATCAACTACATTTTCTATAACAATCACGGTAATCAAAATGATAAATATATTAGCAATAAAAAAATGAAGGATGTGTTGTTAGAAGCAATCGAAAAAGGATATTTAGGTTGACAAGGAACTGCTAAATAATCCGAAAGGAATATATGAAAGTTAAAAAATTATGATGATATCTTGGTTTTGGTAGCATAACAATTTCTTCTGTTGCTTTTGCTGTTGCTTGCACACAACAAGTTCAACAAAAACCAAAACCAAAACAAAATGATAACGATATCTTTAATCAACATGTTCTTCCACAAATAACCTTAGCAGATGTTGCACAAGATACTAAAAAATATACCAAAGATGATTTACAAAAAGCTCTTACAAACTTTTTAGCTGTGATTGCACCGGGATTTATAGTTTCTGATGCATCTAAAAATACTAATAATTTAAACAACAAAGAGGCTTTAGATAAGTTAAATACTTTTGTAAAAGATATTATGAATCTAATCCCAACAGGTGGAGATTATAGCACTCTCACTAAGGTAATGCACTTTTATACAAAAGCATTACTTACACCAGGGTCAAAACATGTAATCCCACAAAACATTGTTTCGGTTCTTTTCCAAATTTATGCCGGAATTCAAAGTTTACAAGCGCAAGCTGCTGCTTTGCAGCGTCATAAATAAATAATAACAAGGATTGATATCCTTGTTTTCTTAATATTTTCAATAATTATGTATTTATAAGTAGCATTAAGATATAATTAAATTATGGATAAGAAATTGCTTGATTTATTTGCTGGTTGTGGTGGATTAACATATGGATTTGTAAAAAATGGTTTTGTGATTACAGACACCGTAGAATTTTGAAAACCTGCACTAGATACATATAATCTTAATTTTCACCAAGATGCTTATGTTAAAGACATTACAGATCCAAAAGTCTTAGAATATCTTAAGAATAACTATGCACATAACATCGATGTTATCATCGGTGGTTTTCCTTGTCAAGGATATTCAATGGCTGGTAAAAGAGATAAAGATGACGATCGCAATCAGCTTTATAAATATACCATCAAAGTAATTGAAGATATTCAACCAAGTCTTTTTGTCTTAGAAAATGTTAAAGGAATTCTTTCGTATAAAGAACATGATGGAAATTTAGTCATAAATAAAATTATTGATAAATTACATAGCATCGGTTACTATGCAAAATATATCTTGCTCGATGCATCAAATTTTGGTGTTCCACAAAAGCGTCAGAGAGTGATTTTTATCGGTGCTAAACAACATCAAAAGGAAAAAGTTGATAAAGTAATTAAAATGCTTGAAAACACTTTTCTGCCTATTAAAACCGTATATGATGCTATATCTGATTTAGAAAATGTTTCTGAAGATGTAAAATGAAATCATATTTTTTCAAAGCATTCACCTAAAATGCTTGAAAAAATTAAAAATACACTACCTGGTAAATCCCCGATGAAAAATTATTCCGATGCATTTAAAAGACAATTTTATGATAGACCGGCAACTACAGTAAAAGAAAATCATGGTGGAGTTCATTTGCATCCAAAACTACACCGAGTTATGACTCCTAGAGAACTTGCTAGATTACAAAGTTTTCCAGATGATTTTATTTTTACTTCTTCAAAAAGTAATATCTTAAAACAAATTGGTAATGCTGTCCCTCCGAAATTATCTGAAGAAATTGCTAAAATTATAAAAAAGGTGTTTTATGAATAAGTGAAATTTACTAAATAAATATAAATCTCTTTTGCTAAGTCAGTTACATAATATTTTTAAAGTATATAAATATCAAATACAAGTTAATGCAGAAGATTTAAATTTATTAGAATCCAAAAATAGTACACTTCGATCTTCAACAGCAATAGGATTTATCATAGAAGAATTTGTATATCAAAAACTAAAGAATGTATTTTGTGATTTTGTTGTAAATATTTATCGCGAATCTAATACAACTACTCAAAGTTATGATTTTATCTTAGATTTTTCAGATGTTATGTTTTTAGTTAATATAAAAGTTGAAAATAATACAAGTAAAAATAATGCTGTTGCCTCTATAAATAAACTGTTATTAGATTATTATAAATTTATAAAGCAAGGTAAAAACTTCTTTTATCTTATTATAAAAATTAAATATAAAACCTTGAATGTTAAACCAGAAATATCATATTATGATAAAATTAAAATAGAAGATTTTTCAATATATGCACTTGACGAATTTTCTTTTGATAACAAACACAAACAGGATTACCGTAACTGAAGCACAAATTTTAAAGCAGAATCTGGGAGATTAATTATTGATTCAGAATTTTTCAAAAACAATAAACTTAATCCAACTGATTCGATTTCTAATCAAAAGACTTTTGCATCTTTACAAAAGATATTCAAAAGACTTAAACAATAACATTTTTTGACAAAAAAATTTTTTATTTTTTCTTCGTAAAAGTCCTATTATGTTATAATAACATAGGTCTCAAATGGAACAGTACTCAAGAGGCTGAAGAGGCGGTCCTGCTAAGACTGTAGGGGAGGCAACTCCCGCGGAGGTTCAAATCCTCTCTGTTCCGCCATTTTTTTAATATTTAAATTCAAATTTTCATACCTTTTTTAAGCAAGTTGGTTTCTTAAATGAAATCATTCTTAAATTTGTTTTAAATCCTTAAACAAATTTTTAATTTTTAATAATTTAAAGACACCTTTTAACCTTAGGTGTCTTTCTTTATAAATTCAGCTAATCATGCAACATCATTGATCTGTAGATGCATATGAACCTTATTTTTGACTATTTCAAATGAATTAGCTGTAGTTGCTGAATATCCAGCAATCTCAAACATTGATATATCATTTTCAGCATCGCCGAACACCATTGTTTTATTTGCATCTAAATTATATTTATCCAGCAACCATTTTAGTGCATTACCTTTGGTTGCAAATTTGGATGTGATATCAAAAAATTGTTTTTGTGATACTACACCAGTAATATTTGCTTTATTTTTAAGGTATTCTTTTAGTTCAATAAACATCTCTTCATCGTTTTGTCTTCTTACAACTAAGAATTTAAAATATTGTCAATTATATTGTTTTAAATCCACTTTTGCTTCTATATATCTACCTTTTTTAACTCTGCTAGGATAATTTTTCTTTATATAAAAATCACTTAAGTGAGTATTGTATGCAACCATTTTATCTTTAGTATAGAACAAAAAATCAAAATTTAATTCAATTAATTTATCATATAAATCAAATGCATCTTCTTTTAAGATATCAAATGATTTAACCAGTTTATCATTTTTTAAATCATATATCATCGAACCATTTGCTAAAATTAGTGGAAACTGAGTTGGTATATGATGGATAAATGATTGAATGGTAAACTTGGGTCTTCCGGTTGCTATGATAATATTTTTATTTTTGCTTTCTAAGTATTTTAATGCATTCAATTGTGCATCTAAAAGTTTAAAATCGGATGTCAATAATGTCCCATCTAAATCAAAAACAAAGGTATCAATATTATTTAAATTAAAATTAATTTTCATAACTTTCAAATCATATATATTTTCCTTATTTAACTGTATTCTATGTATTTTAGTTAAAATTTCATTATTTGCATTAAACAAACATATTACTTTATTTATATAATTAAACTTAGCAAAATCCTCGCATTGTATTTGGATTTTGCTAAGTTTATTTTCAGATATTGAACTTAAATCCTTAAAATAAAATCTTAGTTGCATTAGCTAAATAACTCCGAAATGTTATCAATATCTTCTTGTGATAAGTCTGTTTTTGCTTTTAATTCCAATGTTATTTCATTCGATCTAGCTAAATTGTCTCTTAATTTATTTTTACGATTTGATAAGTTTAAAAAAGATTGAATTGAAATTAAGAATGTTGATATCGAAGAAATAAATGAAATAGCAACAAACATAGCCATTGTTTCATTTGGATAACTATTTCAACGAATTGAATATAGGTTTAATACCACAACTGATGCAGATACTGCTATTGATAAAATACTTAAAAGTATGAATATTGTTCTTCAAAGAACATACTTTTTTTGCACATAATTTTTCATCATATGCATTTTTGGGATAACTGCTATTGAATTATAAACTTGTTTGATCTTGCTCATTTTTTCTTCCTTTTTGATAATCTTGAATGTCTAATAATGCTGTTGATTTATATCTTTCAGTTTCTAAAATATGTAATGCTCTTTTGTATAAAATAAATTTATTGGTGTCATTATTATGTGTATATAAATACAATTTTGATTTATAAAATACATATTCCATTTCAAGTTGCTTAACTTTCTTTTTATAAAAGATAAACTTACTATTAACGACAAATAAAGACAAAATACCTGATATTAATGATAAAACCGAGTTAATAATTGTAGTTAATAAAATATAGTTCGATGAATTATTAATGAACTCGTTTTTATATGGATTGACATTGTTTAAAAAGTGTGGATTATTACCTGCTAAAAACAATATCGCGATGATACTAATATAAAAGGCTGTGATAATAGTGGTAAGGTTTAAAATGTAATAAAAAACTCCATAGACATACATTTTGATTTTGGCATTTTTGATAATTTTCCCATACATTTTTCTTGGTGTTAAATCGCGTTTTGATTGCATTATTTTATCCCTCTTTGAAACTCTGCTTTAAGAATTTTACCTATACCAACTTTCTTTTTCTTAGTTGCTTTTTCTCAAAGTTTATCAATAATCACTTCTAAATCAGCCTTTGAAATTTGGTTGCTATGATACTTTAAATCAAGGTATTTTAAAGTATTAACAATTTTTTTATACTTAGCAGAACGATCAAAATATTTATAAATAATCAAGGTTAATGTCAAAATAAATGAGAAAATTATAAATACAACTAGCACCATTAACAAAATATAAGATGTTGATTCAAAAACTTTTTTATCTTCGTTTCCTTTATGGACCAGCACCACTAATGCATAAATAGCAACTGAAATAGATGCAATACTAAGTAGTGAAATAATCGATGACAACAGTGAATCAACAATCGAATAAATGCGCAATGATCGCTTATCTATATCATATTTTTGTTTAAGTTTTTCTAAAATTAAATTCATATTATTATATTTTATAATAAAAAGTGTATGTAATTAATAAATTATTTTATAATTTATGTATGAAAAAATGAGCTATATTTAGTGACGTTGATGGGACTATATATCCCTTTCCAAGTAAAGAATTAACAAAAGAAAATGTTTCAAAAATTCATGAAGTTGTTGAAAAAGGAATCCCTTTTATCATTAATACCGGTAATGGACCATATCCGAAAATTCAAAATTTAGCTGATAAAGTACACTCTCGGTACATCATTTGTTCAAATGGTGCTTTAATTTTTGATAATCAAACAAAAGAAATTTTGCATATTGAATATCTTCCACAAGAAGAAGCGAAAAAAGTTTGAGAACTTGCAGATGAACTAGGATTAGGTTTATATTATTTTGGTACACATAAATATTATTTAAAAGGTGCTGATGATCGTTTCCGTAAATTCATTAGTGATTTTTGTGAATATACCGACTGAATCGAAACAGGTGAAATACCATCTGATTTACATAAAATTGAGTCTTATGGACCATTAGAACTTGTTGATAAATTTTGTGAACTTGCAAAGCAAAGAGGTATCAATTTAAATATTGTAAACCTTAAATCACATATTGAAATAACAAAAGCAGGTGTATCAAAAGGTAGTGGTATTAAGTGGGTTTGTGATAATCTTTTAAATGCATCCGTTGATGATGTAATGGCTATTGGTGATAGTCAAAATGATATTTCTATGTTCAAAACAGCAGGATATACATATGCAATGGAAAACACCGATTCATATTCCAGAACTTTTGCTAAATATTTTACATCCACAGTAGAACAAAACGGTTTAGCAGAAGCAATTGATGATTACTTATATCGTAGTGATTTTGAATTAAAACGTGCTATTTCACAGGGTTTAAAGAAAAACAAATAACCTCTTTGAGGTTTTTTAATTATGTATATAAATAAGTAATTTTTAGATATGTAAAACAATTTATAAAGGATATTATGAATAAAAAAATTAAGTTAGGACAATTTTTTACCCCAAAAGCTGTTGTTGATATAGCTTGAAAAATGATTAAAAGAAATAAAGTTGAATTTGATTTTGTTGCTGATACATCTGGTGGAAATGGAGATTTCATCACAGATGAAGTTGCAGATAAATTTATTTATGTTGACATCGACAAATACTATTATGATTATGTTAAAGATAACTATAAAATTCTTAAGACATTAAATAAAAATTCATTGAATGATTTGAAAAGAAGTGATATATGTACAAATGATAAAAAATTATTAATTGTAGGGAATCCGCCATATAACAACTGAACATCTTTTTATATGAAAAACCAAAAAGGAAGTATGCTAATAAATGATACATTTAAAGCACGAGATATGGGAATTTCTTTTTTAAAGATGTTTAACCATTTGGATGCTGAATATATTTGTGTTTTGCATCCGTTGTCTTATTTGATTAAAAAATCTAATTTTAATCAACTAGGTCAATTTAAAAATAATTATGTTCTTACAGATGGGATAATAATTTCATCAAATTTGTTCAATGATACATCCAAAAATACACAATTTCCTATTATAATAGCTCTTTATAAAAAAGATTCAAAAGGGATGAGTTTCGATGAGATAAAAACATTTACTTTTTCGGTTCATAACTCAAATTATAAATTCTGTCTAAATCAGTTTTTATATATAGAAGATGTGCATACAAAATACAAAGACAAGTCAATTACAGGTAATTACGCTCATTTTAGCACTCTAAGAGATATGAATCAGTTAGTAATTAATAAAGGGTTTTTAGATCAGGAAAATGCTCAATCTATTAGAGTTAAAGGACAAACTGCCTTAAAAATCTTCAAATATCTACAAATATTAAAATCTTGATATTCTAAAAATAAAAACGAGTTTTACTTTTTAGGTAATTTTTCTCCAATTGTTAATAAGGAAATATGAAAAAACATAGATACTAAGGGTGAACATAACATCTACCAAGAAATAGATTTGTTTTTTAAAAAAGAACTATCAGAAAATAATTCTATTTTATCAATATATACCGATAAATTAATTTGAAATTTCACCAATATATCACCTTCTGGAAAATATAGATTTAAAAAGAGAGAGAAACATTTTGAACAAGGTGAAATAAAACCTTCTGCATCACAAGTAATTACTGATAAAGATTTTTTAGAAATACAAATAGGATATGATAAAAAAGTAGAAGACTTTTACAGCAAACCTTCTCTTTATAAACTTGCTTTTAAAAATAACAAGGATGAAGATAAATATATTTTTGAATTATCTGATATATTTTATTGAGGGTTGAATAAAGGATTTATCGATTTAGAATTTTTGACAAATTTATTAAATAAAGTCGAATCAATTAAAACATACATTGAAGATGAATATAAAATAACAAGAAAACAAAGGGTTGAAAATCCTAAAATCATTTTGCCTATTAGTTTTCAAACCGTTGATGTAATAAAACCTAGTTTTATTAGTGAATACATTGATAATGACTTCATAGAAATTAAAATTGATTATAAACAGAAAGCAATTGGAACACAAGCAATGTTGTTTTTAAATTTATCAGCAAAAAATTTTGTAATAAACAATGAACCAATTATAGGTAAAACCATATCCAAAACTTCTGTTATTAATTATGTCATAGATAGAAAAAGATATACAGACTTATTTATACACATTATTTTGCTTTTTGCTAATTTATCAAAAGAACATAACACAGATATTATAAGAATATTAAGTTCTGTGTTAAAATATAAACAAAATGAACTTTATGAAAATGTAGCATCATAAGAAAGTAATAAAAACTCTAAGAGTAAAAACAAAACCCGCAAAGTGGGTTTTTGAAAATAATTAATCACTTTTTATTGTTTTTCTTTTTCTATATTTCTTAGTATCTCATCAATTCTTGCTCCTTTTTCAGAAACATCATCAATAAAGAATCTAACTGTAGGAGCCTTTCGTCAGTCCAAAGATTTTGCTAACATCTTACGAACATAACCAGCAGCATTATTTAATGCAATAAGTCCTTTTTTTGTATTAGATTCAAAATTTACATACACCTTTAAATCTGATAAATCAGATGATAATCTCACATCCATTACAGTTGGATTAATAATATTTACATTACTTATATTATGTTCAAGAATATCAGCAATCAATTGATGCACTTGTGATTCTTTTCGTTTTAAATTAATTTCATTCATAACATAATTATATAATTTATCTTATATTTAGTGAATAAAAGTTGCTGAAATATAATTTCAGCAACATTTTTATTTGTTTAATTCCACCTCGGCAATTGGTTCAGATAATACAACTGTATCACTTGTGCTTCGATCTGCTAAGAATTTAACTGCTTTATAATTACTTTCAGGTAAAACAGTTACATGAACATCGGAAGTATAACCTTTTGAATGCACTAAATCTAAATCCACATTAACTAGCACTTCGCCAACTTTAACTTTATCACCTTGTTTAACTACACTTTCAAACCCTTGTCCATCAAGTTTGACGGTATCAATTCCAATATGAACGAAAACTAATGCATTGTTATTTGCTTTAATTGTTACAGCATGCTTGGTAGTAAATAACATTTCTACTACACCTTCAACTGGTGAAAACACAGGAACAACACCAGAATCATGATCAAATTCAACTGCGAATCCATCACCTAAAGCACCACTAACAAAAACTGGGTCTTTAGCATCAGAAAGGTTTACAAATTTTCCTTTTATTGGACTATGAATCACATCATTTGCTGGTTGATTTATTTCTTCTGTTTTAACTTCTTGATTTGTTTTTTTTGATTTTCTACTAAGTAGTTTTGCTAAGCAATCTCTCAACATAACATCCTTTCTATTTAAACCTTAAATATTTTTCGATTTCTATATATGTATCAGAATGATACTTTTTCAAGAAAATTGTCCCTAGTTTTTGCATTAAAATCGCATCAGAAATACGACGAGGATCAATTTGTTCATCCATAACAGGATTAAGTGATGCTTTTACTTTTGCGATTTCTTCTTTAATTTCTTCATTTGAGATAAAAATATCATACTTTTTAGAAATAACATTTAATCAAAAGAAGTCAGTTAATGTTTCTTTAACTATTGCAACCTTATCACCTTCGAATTTTTCATCAAAGTTAAATCCTTCAATATCACTTTGAATTAAATCTTGTGGAAAATCAATCGGTTTATTAAATTTCTTTATTTCCTTATAAATGTTCATTCCATAAGTAAATAATGAATTAGTAACCACTTCTTCTTTTGTAGTATAAAAAATAAAATCTTTTAATGATTTAAGATCGAAAACACCCGGTATCTGCATTTCTTTTACATTATCATCATTTAATTTTTCATCAAGGTAATAAAAAACATCAATAATGGTAATTTGTAATTTAGTTGTTTCTAAATCAAAATCAAATGTTGATTTAGGTTTCATTCCTACTAACTTACTTTCTAATGTGCTGTCTTTTTCTGCTTTTGCTAATAATTCAAAACGTTGTCTGCGTTTTGAAATAGGATCAAAAGCATCTAAAATAACATGATCATTAGGTTCAATATCATCTGTGGTACGGAACTTACGTGGTGATTGGTTTTTAACATAATCATCGACAAAATTATTTATTTTTTCATCTGTGTCAGATAAAACAAAATCATTAGTTGGCTTAAAATCTAAGGTCAAATCATCTAGATAATTTTCTAAATAATAAGTTTTCAAATCAAATGAAATTGAATCCACATTCATGTGAATGTTTTCAGCAATAGGCATAAATGCAACTTTATTAGATTCACGATCTTTAAGTACATCTGTAAATATTTTTTGTTTCTCAAGCAAAATAACACCACGTGAAGCATATGATAAAATATCTTGTTGTGAAACTTTACCTTTTTTGGTAGTATTTAGATAGTTTAGTGCTTCATTTTGGTAATTAATTCATTGGTTTTTATCAACCAAGATGCTTGTCATTGTATATTTCATTTAAACTCCTTTATTTAAATTTTACTATAAATAAAATAAGTGTATAAAAATGTTTTGTATAATTATTTAATGAAAGATAAAAATTTAGAAGTTAAACACCAAATTCAGCAATTAGTTGAAAAAATTAATCAATGAGACTGAGAATATTATATGCTTGATGCTCCAAGTGTTTCGGATTCTGAATATGATAGCGAATATAAGCGCTTACAAGCATTAGAAGAGACTTTTTCAGATCTGATCCTACCTAATTCACCAACTTTAAAATTAGGTGCTTGAAACAACGAGAAATTCGCTAAAGTAATCCACCAAAAACCGATGCTTTCTTTGAATAAGGCATACTCAAAAGAAGATGTTTTTAAATTTTTAAATGATATTAAGCAACAAATAAGTTCTGATATTTCATTTAATTGCGAACCTAAAATTGATGGATTATCTATTTCTTTGAAATATGTAGATGGTAGACTGATTCAGGCTTTAACTCGTGGAAACGGGATTGAAGGCGATGATGTAACAGAAAATGTTTTTCAAATTGAAAACTTACCTAAACAAATTAATTATCTAAAACCAATTGAAATAAGAGGTGAAGTATATTTATCTAAAACTCGTTTTAACCAACTAAATAAAAAACTGGAAACTGATAATAAAAAACTTCTAGCTAATCCGCGCAACGCTGCTGCAGGAACTTTAAAACTGCTAGATAAAAACATTGTAAAAGAACGTGGTTTATCAATTATTTTATATGATATAACAGATCCGATACTACATAATATCAATTTACAAAGTGATGTGATAAACTTTCTAAATCAACTGAATTTACCCACCAGCAAGCATAATAAGACATCTGCAGACTTTGATGAAATATGAAATTTCATCAAAGAATTCAAAGAGATCAAAAATTCCTTTGAATATGATTGCGACGGATTTGTGATAAAGCTAAATGACTTAAAATATTGAGATTCACTTGGTAGAACTTCTAAATTTCCAAAATATGCTATTGCTTACAAATATGAAACAGAAGAAAAAGTTGCTAAAATCAAAGAAATTGTTGCGACCGTAGGAAGAACCGGGAAAATTACCTATGTTGCAAATTTCAAAGACAAGGTTGAATTAAACCAAACCTGAGTATCAAATGCTACCTTGCATAATTATGAATATATAAAAGATATGAATATTAACATCAACGATGATGTTTTAGTAATAAAATCAGGTGAAATTATTCCAAAGGTTATTGCATTAGTTCATAAAAATTCTGATGGTGTTTTTAAAAAAGTCACAAAATGTCCTTCATGTAATCAGCTGCTACATCAAAATGATTCATTAGTTGATCAATTTTGTATTAATCAACACTGTCCAGAACAAAAAATACGTGCTTTAATTCATTTTTGTTCGAAGCAGTGTGCTAATATTGAAACCTTAGGAAATGAAATTATCAGACTATTTTATCAAAAAGGATATATTAATACTTTTTCTTCTATATATATGCTAAATAAGTATAAAAATGATATCATTAAACTTCCTTCTTTTGGTAATTCTAAGAGCAAAAACAAAGAATATAAAAAAATTGATAATATTTTAAGTTCAATTGATAAATCAAAGTCTATTAAACTAGCAAATGCCCTCTTTGCACTTGGTATCCCAAATGTTGGTAAAACTGCTACCGCATTAATTGCTGCAAAAATAACTAAATTAACTGATTTAACAATAATAAATCTTAATTCTTTGTTACAAATAAACACAATCGGTCAAGTAATAATCGATAGCATCAAGAGTTTTATAAAAAACCCTAATATGCTTGAAGAAATATATAAACTTGATAGTATTTTTGAATATATTAATGAGGATTTTAAAACATCCGATTTATTAAATGGACAAAGTTTTGTTATTACTGGAACTTTAAGCAAATCCAGAGATTTTTTTAAAGACGAAATTATCAAAAATGGTGGCAAAGTGGTATCAAGCATTTCAAAGAATACTAACTTTTTACTCGCTGGAGAAAATGCTGGTTCAAAACTACAAAAAGCCTATGATTTAGGGATAAAAGTTATAAATGAAGATTATTTTAATCAAATGATTAAAATCTAGAAAGTATATATGAAGAAAATCGGAATTACATCTTTATTTGCTTCCGCAGGAATTGGTACATATTTATTAAAAAATATTGGTTTTGATGTTACCTTATCTAATGAATTGATAGCTAAAAGAGCATATATACACGATTTTTTATATCCAAATTCAAAAATGATAATCGGTGATATAAGTAATAAAAATGTCTTTGATTCATTGGTTTTAAGACACAAACAACTTAATAATCAAATTTTAATTGCTACCCCTCCTTGTCAAGGGATGTCACTAGCCGGAAGACGAAAGATAGATGATCCTAGAAATCTATTGATTACATATGTTGTAGATTTTATCAAACAAACAAATCCAAAACTTATTATTATTGAAAATGTAATTCAGATGTATACAACTAAGATAATGATAAATAACAAACTTGTAAATATCCAGGAATATTTAAAAAATGAACTAAGTAGTTTATATCAACATATCGATTTTTATAAATTAAATTCCAAAGATTTTGACACTGCACAAGACCGTAAACGTGCTGTAATTATCATTAGCAACCTAGATATACAAATACCACACCCCACAAAGATAAAGACTGTAGAAGAAGTAATCGGACACCTACCAAGCCTAGAATCAGGTCAAAGAAGTGATATAAAATATCACAATGCTTCCGTTCACAATGACAGACACATTGAATGAATGAAACATACACCGAGTGGAAAAAGTGCTCATTTTAACGAAAAGTATTTTCCTATCAAGAAAAATGGAGAACGAATCAAGGGGTATTCTACAACATATAAAAGAATTTCATGAGATAAACCTGCTCCGACTATAACAATGGCTAATGGTTCAATTTCTTCACAAAACAATGTACATCCAGGTAGATATAAAGATGGTTTTTATAGCGATGCAAGAGTTTTAACTATCAAAGAAATTTTACTTTTAACAGGTTTACCTGATGATTTTGTTTTACCTGATGATGTAAGTGATTCAAATATTAGACATATTATCGGCGAATGTGTACCACCGAAGATTTTTTATGGTATTTTAAAAGAAAACAAGGATAAATTTATTTCTGACAATCACCTAGTAATAAACAAATTTTTTGCTGCTCGCTAAATCTAAATCCTAAAAAGTTTTCTACTTCTACTCTGTATACTTTTTCAACCTTGTCTTATTTTAAAAACAATATAGATGCATCGTGATTTAAACTTAAAGACATTAATTTATTGAAAACCTTAATTTTTAAACAAATGAATAAACCTGAAAATAAAACAGTAGCAACACATCTGATTACTCACCTTGTCTTTTATGGGTTCCTTAAAATCATCCAAAAGTAATAATGAAAAAATAGTTATTATAACTTCTTATGGTAGAGATTTTATAGACAAATGAATACAGGTGATTAAACATAGATTGATTAATTTTGCTGATAGCTAAAACAGGATTA
The DNA here is from genome assembly GCF_054353815.1 of Mycoplasma sp. AC1221. Taxonomy (NCBI): domain Bacteria; kingdom Bacillati; phylum Mycoplasmatota; class Mollicutes; order Mycoplasmatales; family Mycoplasmataceae; genus Mycoplasma; species Mycoplasma sp. AC1221. Next base: position 31,181 of record NZ_JBTHHH010000014.1, read on the forward strand.
TGGTTTTCCTGTTTTTCTGGAAATAAATAAGAAAAAAATTTTTCTCCCTATATTTTAGGA
>NZ_JBTHHH010000015.1:0-27389 GCF_054353815.1 Mycoplasma sp. AC1221
CAAACTCTCGAAAAAATTGACTGTCATGTTTTATATCTAGTTTTCAAAGAACTTTTTTGAACTTTTTTTAAAAGTCGCTTAGATATTATAGCAGTAAAATAAAAAAGCAAAATTATTTTTTTATTTTTTTTTTGATTTTTAATTTGTAATTTATCGAAAGAATAATTATTCTTCTCTTACATATTTTATATTTATTTTATATTATATAAATGAATTTGTGTGAAAAAGTAGTAAAATATTAGCAAACATTAAAAATAATATAAAAGGAGATTCAATGACAAGAAAGTATAAGCTTCTTTCAGTACTTTTTGGTACTTCAAGCTTAACTACACTAATTGCTGCTAGTTGTGGAACTTCGCAGCAAAAGAAAACACCAGAAACAGCTCAATATCCAACCGACAAAGCTGCTTCTGATAATACTGTTCGTCTAGCAACTGCACAAGGAAAGGTATACCCTTTAATGATTGCTCTTAAGCAACTTGTGCCTTTATATAATCAAACAATGAAAGATCAAGCAGGATATTTACCTGTTGTTTTAGAGACAGCTGATGAAACTAAAGCAAAAAGTGAATATGAACTTGGAACACAAGCTGAAAATTATATCAGAACTAATGATGCAAAACTTGCTAACTTACTCTTAGGTAACAAAACCACTGCATATCAAATTAATTCATATGGTAAGATTTTAGATGTTTCTGATACTTTACCTAACAATTTGTTTCCAACTAAAATCTTAAAGAATCACAACAACTTAGTTGGTGAAGAAACATCAGGTGGAAAAATTTATAACCTTCCTTTTGATGTTTCTGATACTAATGGATTTAGTATTAACATCGACTTATTAAACAAAGCATTAGAACTAATGAAAGCAGCCGGTGCTACTGTTGTGAGTAAAGGTAAAGTTTTTGAAAAACTTGCTGCAAACAAAGACAAAGGAAATAACATCCCTGCTGAATCAGTAATTAACTACTTAAAGGCGAAACCTGGATCACTAACAGGATATACAGTTAATCAAAAAACTTTTGAAGGTGTTGAAAGTTTATTTGAATTTGCAAGAAAATTCTATTCAGCAGTCGAAGTTGATACTGCTAAAGTTGCTACAGCAACAACCGAACTTATTCCATTACAAGCTTTTTCAATTGACTACCAACAAGATGAGTTTTACAAACTTATCAATAATGATTTAAATTATAAAAAACTTTGAGAACTTGAACCTACAACAAATAACCAATTTGACTTGTCTAAGATCAAATACAACTTACCAAGTGATCAAGCAATGAAAGACAAATTTGTTGAAGTATTTAACAAATTTGTAGATAACCATTCAATACAAGTTCAAACCAAGGTAGGTGATAAAGATGTGTCTAAACCTATCTTATTTAGAGATGTAAAATTCGAAAATAACTCAAATGAATGAGCATCATGACATATGAGACAATATCAAACCATTTTTGCTATAGTTGCTTCTGTCGGTCTTGAGCAATCAGTTAATTCGCAAACATCTCGCAATTTCTTTGCTGCTAAAAACCCTGATGCTCCAAAGAAATGAACAACTCGTGATGATGTTTTCTTACAACAACAAATTACTAAAAACAAAGCAGATGATACTAATGCTACCTATTTTGAAGGTGGTTCTAGTTTAATCCCTGTTGCTGTTGGTAGTAAAGAAGATGCTGCTACAAAGATGTTTTTAAACTGATTGTATAACGGTAAAACCACATGAAATAATAAAGAGGTTAATGTTCGTGATTTAATGTCTGAACTTTCTGCATACATCATTCCATTAAACACAGATTTAACTCGTGGAGTAAGTTTTTACAACAATGTGGAATCAGATTTAGATACACAAATTGCTGCAAATGAAACAAAACTAAAAACTTTATCAGATGGTGAAGAAAAAACCAACCTACAAAAAGCAACTGAAGCATTAAAATCACAAGCTAACTATACACACTCAGCTGCATTATCATTCACTTCATTAAAAGAATTTAACGATGGTAATGAAGATTTATTTAGCTTACCAAGTAATCCTAAAACAACAAAGATTAATGCATACATCGCTACACAATTGCTTAATTCAACCCTTGATAAAAATGCAACTAAAGCAAACGGAACAGATGTGTTAAACCATGTTTTAGATTTAATCAGTAAAGAAAACTAATAATACGAAATCATGTGTATACATGATTTTAAATTTTAACTTTTAACTAGTATTAATAAAAAGGACACAAATGAAAAAATATACTAAACTCTTTTCTATTATTTCCCTTGCTTCAGTAGCTCTTGCAGCAAGTTGCTCACAAAGTAAAACAAAACAAACTGAATATCTAACAAACAATGCTGCAAAAGATAAGAAAATTGTTTTTGCCACTGCACAACCTAATTCTTGACCTTTAATGTATGCATTAGAAAAGATGATTCCTCTGTATAACAAAGAAATGAAAGATCAACCTGGATTTTTACCAATAGAGTTACAAACAAAGGAAATAACAAAAGCAGATGGCGAATTTGGTTTAGCTACACAAACTGAAAATTATATTAAAAGTAACGATTCCAGACTTGCTAACTTGCTTTTAGGTAGCAAAACCACTGCATATATTATCAATAAATATCAAAAACTTCTTGATACATCAAAAGAACTTCCAATTTCTTTATTTCCTAAGAAAATACTTGAAAATCATACTAGTGTTGTTGGAGAAAAACTAGGTAGCAAATTATTTAACTTACCTTTTGATGTCTCAGATACCAACGGATTTATATTAAACATTGACTTAATGAATAAGATGTTAGACTTAATGCGACAAGCAGGAGCAAATATCGACCGAAATGGAAAACTTTTTGATACCTTAAATGAATATAAAGATAAAGGAAATCACATCCCTGATGAATCAGTAATAAATTTCTTAAAAATAAAACCAGATTCATTAAAAGGTTACGCTATAAATTCTAAAACTTTCCAAGGGGTTGAATCGCTTTTTGAACTAGCACACAAGTTTTATGATTCAGTTGAAATAGATAATGATAAGGTTGCTAAATTCAACAAACCTATTATCCCTTTACAAGTCTTTTCAATCGATTACACATTAGATGAATTTTATAAAGTGCTAAATAATAGACTTAAAGGTAAAAAACTTTGACAACTAAACTCCACAAATGGTCAATATGATCAAAGTAAAATTACTTTTAATTTAGCAACAAATAAGAAGATGCAAGCTGATTTTATCGATGTTTTTAACGAATTTGTTAAAAACAAATTAACTATTGTACAAGCATCAAATGACCAAAATGTTAATGATGTTTTATTTAGAGATGTTAAATTTGAAGGAAAAAGCGAATCAAGTTCTTCACATATGCGTCAATATCAGGTAATTTTCAGCATCTTTGCTTCTGTTTCATATGAATACACATTTAATTCAAAGACTATTAGATATTTTAATAAACCAACTGCTGATGTGTTAGCAAAGTGAACCACAAGCGATGATGTTTATTTACAACAACAAGTTTTAAAAAATAAGGCAGACGATGATTTTGCAACCTATATCGAGGGTGGATCATCATTAGTCCCTATTTCAATTGATAATGGTGGTGATGAAGATAAAGCAACTACTATGTTTATTAATTGACTTTACAATGGAAAAACTACTTGAAATAATAAGGAAATTAATGTCCGTGACTTAATGACACAATTAGCTGCTTATGTTATACCTTTAAATAAGGATTTAGAACGTGGAATCAGTTTTTATGAAAATGCTGAAAAAACCTTAAAGGATGAAATTGATACTAATGAAGCAAAACTCAAAAATCAACCTAATAAAACCTTAGAAGATAAAACTGATGAACTAAAAACTGAAACACATCATCTTCATTCAGGAGCATTATCATTCACTTCATTAAAAGAATTTGTCGATACAGATGTAGCAAAATTATTTGATTTACCAGGTAATGAAACTACCTCAAAAATCGATGCTGTAATTAAGGAATCATTAATAAATTCAACATTAAACAAAAATCCATCTTTTAAAACAGGACAGCAAGTTTTAGATGAAGTTCTACAAATTATTTCAAAAAATCAGTAATAAGATTGCACTATGTGCAATTTTATTTTGCTAATTCTTTTATTTATGATTTTGCATTATAATATAGCAATAATCCATAAGGAGTTATAATGAAAAAGTTACTGAGATTTTTATCAATCGCATCATTAGCAACATCAGCAGTTGCTATTAGTTGTTCAAATGCACAAAAACAAAGAGAAAGTAAAATTCTTTTTGCTACATCACAAGGTGATTATTTTCCTTTGATTATGGGACTAAAGGAAATTATCCCATTGTATAATCAACAAATGAAAGACCAACCTAATTTTCTTCCTGTGCAACTACTAACTAGCAATGACACCAAAACTAATTCAGAATTAAAATTAGCAGCTCAAAATGCAGAATATATCAAAAACGATGATAGCAAGCTAGCAAACATTTTTTTAGGTAACCAAGCAGGTGCATTTTTAATTAATTCATATAATAAACTTTTGGATGTTTCAAGTGTGTTACCGGTTAGTTATTTTCCAAGCAAACTTGTTACAACTCACACTAATTTAGCTGGCGAAAAAATTAATAATACTCGTATTTATAATCTTCCTTTTGATGTTACTGATATAGATGGTTTTTCTATAAATATCGATTTGTTAAATAAAGCATTTGAATTTTTAAAACAAGCTGGAGCAACTATTGATGAAAATTCAAAAATATATCAATATGCTTTGCAGCACAAGGATTTAGGTAACCAAATACCAAGTAATTCATTAATCAACTACTTAAAAATCAAAGACGATACCAATTTAAAAGGTTATATAATTAATGATGCTACATTTAACGGGATAGAATCACTTTTTGATCTTGCTCGTAAGCTTAAAAGTATATTAGAATTTGATAAATCAAAGGTTGAAACAAGCGATCAAATTGATGATTTAGCGATTTTCACAATCGATGAAAGAGATGATGCATTTTTAAAAGTTTTAAATAACAAACTACAGGGCAAGCGAATTTGGCAACTTCAAAAAACTAATGATAAATATGACTTTTCAAAGGTGAAATACAATCTTGAAGATGCTAGCATAAAAAAGGCATTTATAGATACATTTAATGAATTTGTTGCTCTAAATCATAATGAATATTTAAATAATGCAGTTTTTCAAGATATAAAATTTGAAAACCAAATGGATGAATGAGGTTCATGAGCATTGCGTGATTATAAAGCGATTTTTTCTTTTGTAGCTAATGTAGGTTATGAGCAATCTATGGATAGTCCAATTTCCAGATTTTTTTATTTAAGCAAAGATGATAAAGAAAAATATAAAAAATGAGCACAAAAAGATGATATTTATTTACAGGAACAACTTACCAAAAACAGAGCAAATGATGCTTTTTCCACATACATCGAAGGTGGATCAAATTTAATCCCAATTTCAATTGATAATGGAGGAAAACAAGATAATGCAACTTTATTATTTTTAAAATGACTTTATCAAGGAAATGTAAATTATAATGGTGAATACATTAAGGTTACTGATTTATTAGCACAAAAAACTGGTTATATAATCCCACAAAAAAGTCAAATTGAATCTGCATCAGATTGATATGTTCAAAGACAAACTATTTTAACTAATAAAATAAAGCTACTTAAAAATCAACTTAAAACTAATTCAAATAATTCCGATGAAATCCAAAAACAAATTGATAAATTAAGCACAGAAAGTAATTATTTATATGCAGCTGACACAACTTTTAAAGGACTAAAAAACTTTGAAAACAGTAAAAGCGAAGATATTTTTTGAGTTCCTATCGACCAAACAACATCTGCTATTGTCGAAAAAATTCGCTCTTTACTTCTTGATTCTACATTGAAAAAGAATCCAAAAATAATAACAGGAGAACAAGCATATCAAATCATTTTAAATATGATAAAAAACTCATAGTTATTGTCATATTTATTTTTGTTTTTGTATATTTGGTAAAATTTATTTATGAATGGTATAGCAAGTGTAAAAAATCTTGTTTTTGTAAAACAAAAAAAAGAAATTTTAAATATCCCAGAATTATATATTCCCGAAAATAAAATAATATCGATAGTTGGACCATCAGGAGCAGGCAAAACTACCTTATTAAATTTGTTATCTAAAATTGAAACACCAAAAAGTGCTGAAATCACTCTTTTTAACAATATGCAGACTGCTCAAATAGGTTATATTTTGCAAGAAAACTTTCTTTATGAGGAAATAAGTGTTTTTCATAATATTTATCTAAGCGCAAAAAACTCATTTGTTTGAAGACATGAAAAAAGGTTAGAATTCTTACAAAATTTTGATGCTAAATATTATTTATCACCTTTTTTACAAAAACTTATTAATAAGTATAAAGAAACAAAAAACGAAAAGAAAGAAAGATGATTATTCTATACAATATGACATTTTTTGTTTTTTAAATATATGTTTAAAAACAAAAATGCATTTAAAGTTATACAAAAAGAATCAAAACTTAAGCAGTTTTTCAAAAAAGACCTAGATTTTATTGCTGATAAAGTAGAAATAAAGCAAATTTTAAAGCAAAAAGCACAAAATATCTCAGGTGGTCAAAAGCAGCGTGTATTAATTGCTAAAGCGATAATTAAAAAGTCTACTTTGATGCTTATGGATGAACCCTTTTCAGCTCTCGATGTTAAGATTAAAGAAAAAACTATTGAATGAATTTTAAAAATCAAGAAAGAATTTAATTTATCAATTATTTTAGTTACTCACGATCAAAATGATGCTTTAAAACTTAGTGATTATATAATGGTAATGAATAATGGCAGAATAGAACAATTCGATACAAAAGATAAAGTGTTAGAAGAACCTGCATCATACTTTGTAGCGCACTTCTTTTGCTCACCAAGATTAAATCTAATCAAAGAGGATGATATATATAAATATTTTGTAAAACCTAAAGATATTCAAATTTCCTTATCGACTGATTCAGAATGAATTGTTAGACAAAAGGAAAATATTGCTGATCTAACAATATATACAATACAAAATCAAGACAAAGAATATGTAGTTTCAAACACAAATTCAACATTGAATATTTTAGATAAAGTAGATGTAAATATACCAGAAAACAAAATAATGAGTTTTAAACATGAAGAAGTTATCGATCAACAAAACTAAATTATCTAATGTTTCACTTGCTTTATTATATATTCTACCTTTGTTAATCCTTGTAATCATCTTTTATATCTACCCCGTAGTGAATTTAGTTCATGAATCATTTATAAATTTTCCATCAAAAACTAAGAAAATTTATTATTTTTATGGTTGAGATAATTATCGTCGTGTTATAGAAGATAACGACTTTCAGACAGGATTGAAAAATTCCACCTTTTTGTTTTTTGTACCTACATTTATCTCTTTATTTTTATCTATAATTGTTTCTTATTTAATCAGTTCTTTAACTTTAAAAAGAACTAGAAACTTTTTTTTAAAGTTAATTTATTCACAATTTTTTATTTCTGGTTATACAGTTGGATTAGCTTTTATCTTGCTATTTGGTGAAGAGAACTTGTTTTTTGGTATATTTAATTCGAAACGGAGTTTTCTTTATGGAAATAACTTATTAAGTATTAAATTTTATATGACGCTGTTTCAACTTTGACGATCAATGCCCTTTAATATCGTTATTTTTGGTTTTATTTTTAGTCGCATTAATGTTAAATATGCTAAATTAATTAAAATAGATAATCTTAGATTCTGAGATCGACTTAAATATTTATATTATGTTGAATTCCGAAAATACTTTATTTTAGTTACATATACAAACTTAATTTTCTCTTTTTTAATGTATCCTGGTGCTATCATACCTGAAGAACGCATCTTACCAACTGGGGCTCATACACTTACAAGTTATATTTTTTCATTAATTAAACCTTTTGCAGGAACATTATCAGTAGATACAAACAAAGCATATGCAGCAAGTTTACTAGTAATTTTATACTTACTGTTTCTGTTTATAATAAGCTGATTAGGTTTATTTGTATTCAAAAAGACTTTTCAACTTATTATAAAGTATAAAGGAGCAAAAGATGTATAAAAAAGCATTTAAGGAAGCATTAATTATTATTTTAATAGTCATTTTAATCATTATCATCTTATTTCCGATTTATATTTTAATCGTCTCTGCCTTAATGCCTACCGATGATGTGGTTAATAAAAGATTTACTATAAGATTGAGAAAGTTTGATTTTTCTAATTTCAATTTCTTTAGTGATATTCGTTTTTGAAAAGCAGTTGGACTTTCTCTAAGTAGTTCCTTGATGCTTTTATCTATTCGTTTGATAACATACACACTATTTGTCATAGGTATTTCAAAACTCGGAAAAAGATCTAAGAAGGTTATCTTACTTATAATACTTATTTTATCTTTCATCCCTGAATTTGCTATATACTTATCATTAAATAAGGTGCTTAATGAACTGAACATCACAAACAGTTTAACACCTTTATCACTTGTTACAAATGGATTTTTCTCTTACTTTTTTATGTATAATCTACTTATCCATTTTGAAAAGAGTAAACAAAAATATTATAAAGCAATGAAAATTGATAATCTCACATTATGACAGAAAATATATTTAATTTATTGAAAAGAAATGAAAGAAACCTATATTCTCTTGATTATTTTTAGTTTTGTTTCTGTATGAAATGATTATTTATGACCAAATTATATACTTAGCGGAACAAATGATGCAACTGTCGGTATCTGATTTAGACAAATTGGACAAGTCCCTGCTGGAGGAAGTTTGCTAAACATTCAATCTGCTGGGGCATTAGTTGTTATTGCTATACCATTAACAGTTTACTTTATTTTTTCTAAGAAAATTGTTCGTTCTGTTTAAAATACTTTTAAGTCTTTATTATAACTTAAAAGTATTTTATTTATAAATATCAATATTTTGAATGTTTAATGTTTCTATTTTATTTTTCTTTTCTTTCATACCATTTTTATATAATGTAATAATAACCCCGTTTATTTGGGTGTTGTTCGAACTTACAACAAATTTTTCTTTTTTACTTCCATCATCATTTATTTTAGCCATTATTTCAGCAGGATTTACACCAATAGCAGAATTAATAGGACCTACCATTCCGGCATCAGTTATATAGACTGTTCCGTTTGGTAAAATATGTGCATCGTTTGTTTGGACATGTGTATGTGTCCCACATATAGCATCAACTTTTCCGTCTACATACAAACCAAAAACATATTTTTCGCTTGTTGTTTCTGCATGAAAATCTATAAAATGAAAATCTGCTTTTTGGAAATTATTTGTTAATTCATCAAAGGATAATAAAAATGAATTAGCATATTGTTCCTGTCAAGGCTTAAACAGTTCGTTAAAACTTACTCCCATAAAAGAAGAAACTCTTAATGTTGAACCATTTATACTAAAAACCTTTGATCCAAATCCCTCATATTCATAATTAACATTAAAAGGTCTCACTATATCTGCTTTATTAATAATTTGCAATATACTTTCATCAGCTCAAACATGATTTCCCATTGTAAAACAATCAATTCCTGCTTTTTTTAAGCGATAATAATCTTCCACCGACAAACCTTTACGTCCTGTTACATTTTCTCCTTGTGCAATGACAAAATCAATATTGTGTTCTTTTTTTATCTTATATAAATATTTTTCAACAGTTATAATACCTGGTAATCCAAAAATATCACCTAAAAACAAGATTCTGATACTCATAATACATATATTATAAATGTTTATAAAAATAAGTAAGGCTAATGCTTACTATATTCTTGAACTTGACTTAGGATTTCATCATATATATCAGAATGTGTTAATAAATAATCACGTAGGTTTTTCTTACCCTGAGCAACATTTTGTCCTTGATATCCATATCAAGCACCCTTTTTATCAAGTATATCTTTTTCAGTCGCCATATCAATTACTTCACCAATTTTATCAATTCCTTTATCGAAGTAAAATTCACTTTGTCCACTACGATATGGTGGTGCAATTTTGTTTTTAACAACTTTAAATTTAATTTCAGCACCTATAACTTCTTTATCTTCAATAATTTGTTGTCCCTTACGAACTTCTACACGAATGCTTGAATAGAATTTCAACGCACGACCACCTGGTGTTGTTTCTGGATTACCAAAAATTACCCCAACTTTTTCGCGGATTTGATTAATAAAAATAATAGTAGTTTTATTTTTATTAAGATTTCCTGTTATTTTTCTTAATGCCTTTGACATTAAGCGGGCTTGAGCACCAATTTGTTGATCTGTCATTTCTCCGTTCAATTCTGCTTCTGGAACTAATGCTGCTACTGAATCGACTATTATTAAATCAATATTACCTGTTTTTGCTAAAATATCAACTATTTCAAGTGCTTGCTCACCACTATCAGGTTGCGATAGGATTAAATTATTAACATCAACACCTATTTTTTGAGCAAATAATGGATCTATTGAATGTTCTGCATCGATAAATGCCGCAACTCCACCTTGTCTTTGAATCTCTGCTACTGCATGTAATGATAAAGTTGTTTTACCACAACTTTCTGGTCCATAAATCTCTATGATACGCCCTTTTGGGTAACCACCACCAAGTAAATTATCTAGTGTTATACTACCACTACTGAATGTTTCTACTGCTAATTCAGGAACATCTCCTAAAAGCATAATAGATTCTTTACCAAACTTCTTCTCGATTTGATTTATCGTTGTAGCTATAATGTCTTTATTGTTTTCCATTTTACCTCCAATATTATAATAAAATATTCAATAATATGGACTAATAAAGAACAAAATATAAACTATTTAACTGTGTTAATTAATGTATATCGCATTTCTCTACCACCATATTCTTCTTCAAAGATAACTTTTGTAGCAGGTGATGGCGAAACATTTGGATCGGCTCATATTCTTGTGCTATTTACATATTTTTTTAAATCAAAATCTTCTAATTTTTGTTTACTTAATAGCAATTTTGGATATGTATAAATATATTCACTTAATTTTTTTCTTGTTATTGTCTTTTTACCACCTTTTTCAGTAGTTTCTATTTCAAAAGAAAGGATATATCCTTGTTTTGTTAACATAAATATTCTTTCTTCATAATGATATGTTGGTTTTTTTATAGAAACTTTTACATCATTTGCAATACTAAATAATTTTTTCTTAGGGAAAAATGATGGTGGGATTTTTGATAAATCATTGCATTTAAGTTCACCCTCATCCTCACATTCATCGTCATCTTCATCAACATCAGAAGCTTTGCTATTTTCTCCCTCCATATCCTCATCTTTTTCATCGGATTCTTGTATTTTTTTAGAGTCTTCTGATTTTTTCAGTTCTTCTTCTTTTTGTTTTTTTTCTTCTTCCTCTAGTTGATTATTATCTTTTTGATTTTCATTTTGTTCATCTTTCTCTTTATCATCATCATCATCTGTTTTTTGGGTTTTTGGTTCATTGAATGAGTTCTTTAGTTTCTCTAACAAACTTTGATTTTGTGTTTTTTCATCTTTTTTAGGTTCAATATAATTTTCTTCTTTTGGTTTTTCTACAATCTCTTTATTTTCTTGCTTATCATCTACTATTTCTTTCTTTTCTTTAGGTATTTCTCGTTCTAATGGTTCTTCAATTTCATAAAAATTATATCTTTGCACAACAAAATCAATTATCTCATTATTATCTGCTATAAAATAATCTTTATAAATCTTTTGTTTAGTCTCTGCATCATCAACAACATCTGCTTTAACAAATTCATCTGTTGCGATATTTGGTGACTGCATAAATTTAAATTTATCAAAATTAAATAACAAAAACAATCAATTCTCTTCGAACAACACTCTTTTTTCATCTTCTGCTTTTTCTGTTGTAAAATTTCTTTTAGTCTTAAATGTTTTATAGTCAAAAGAACCTTTGTCATAGGAAGAAATGAAATTATTTGAGTATCTTAATCAAGTTTTTAATGAAGTTAAATACTCTTGTGCATTAATACTCTTTTGCTTTTTAATATACTTTTGAATATCTTCATTATTATCATACAATTTGTGTAAAATTTCTTGGATATAGTCGTTTTTTATAAAGTTATCTCAATTATCATTTTCTGCATTTACAGAATTATTAACTAAGAAACTAACTTCATTTTGCTGTGGCTTAGAACAAGAAATAGCAGCAAGCACTGGCATAATAAATAATCCTAAACTTATAATTTTTCTAACTCATTTTTTCATTCTTTCAAACTCCAAACATAAATGCAGGTTCACCATATTTTTGTTTTTTCACCATTACATCTTCAAATTCTGGATATGCATTAGGATATTGATGTATAAATAATGTGTGAACAACTGATGAAACTAACGGAAGTGAAATGGTATTTGCTTTTGAACTACCAAAATATCAATTCATTGCTTTCATAGATAATTTAGGATTTTCAGTATCTAGATTTTCTATTAAAATTCTGAAAACCATCTTTCCTTTACTAATATAATAGATAACACTATTTCGAAATTCTACGCTTTCAATTCCTTGAATCTTATTATCTAAATAATTGTCATTAAATCTAAATGGTGGATATGAAATTTTTGAATCAATTGATTTTTTGTATTCTGAACTTGCTGTTTTCCCATTTTGCAGTCCATCATAGACATATTCGATAAATTCAAAATTAAATTTATCTATATTTGTAAAAAAATAATATCAATTTTGAGAAAATTTTTCATTTTGTCTTATCGCAAAATCTCTAAAATGAACCCTGATATCCGATAATTGTTTTATTTTACTTGCCAGTTGTGCTTCTTTTTCAATTATTTGCTTACTGTTTATTTTAGGTGTAAATTTTAGTTCTTTTAAATCGGTTTCGATATCGTCTATTTCGTCTTCTATATTACTTAACTGTTCTTTGTATTTTTGTAATAATTTATTATATTCCTGCGACATAGTTATAAAAGTTTTTTCAATTTCATCTTTACTTTGTTTTTGTTTGTTTATAAATTCTAGTTTTTTAACTTCTGAACCTTTAAATAAATCATTTAAAATATCATTAATAAGAGCATCTGTTTTCTTTTGTCTAATGTTATTTGGATTTGAACTTATATCTTCTTCATTTGATATTAAGGAACTTAGTTTTTCACCTTGTGAATAATCCGAGCAAGAAACTGATATCAAAGGAACTAAAAATAATGAATTTAAAAATATTTTTTTAACTTTCATCACTATCTCCAAGACTAAAACGAGAAATATAATTATATTTGTGGTTTAGATTGTATTCATAAATGCTTCGATGTAGCATTTCTGAATAATTTTCTCTTTCGAATAATTTTGCAAAATTTTGGTCTGTAAATTTTGCAAAAACTTCTTTTTTTATTTGTGCATCTGTTTTATTTTCATCTTCATCTATTATCTTTTTTTGGTAATTAAATAAACTATCAAGTGATTTTTTATATGCATCTTTTCAACTTTGGATAAATACATCATAAACTTCATTGAATGTCCCTAAAACTCTTGTGGTTAATATTTCAGGTAATATAAAAATATGCATTTGCGATTGATTATTGACTTGTTTTTTATATACAAATACTGGCATAATTGAACTATCGTTAAGTTCTATAAACAATATTTTTGTATCTATATATTTATTTAACTCAGATGCTGCTTCTTTGTATTCATCTGGTATCAAATTAATGAATCTTTGTTCATAAATTTTCTTAATTTTGAATTTATTTATTTTATACAAAAGCGAATCAGTATTTTTTACTTCATCATCTTTGTTTTTAATCATTAACTTTTCAAACAACAAATCCTTTATATTTGTTGTTTGATTATTTAAATAATCACGATCATCTTTGAAATTTTCACCATATGGGTTATAAATAAAAGTGAATTTATTAATATTATTTAAATACCAAAACCAATTTTCATTTAACAATTTTGTTAAAAGATTTATACCTTTTTTAGCATATTTACCAGTCAATTCACTTCGATCTTTCGAATTTACATAAATAAATAAAGGTGCATACGTTAAAGCAGATGATATATCTGATAAATAACCATTGTTTATTGAATTTTGTTCATTATAAAATTCGTTTTTAACTTGCTCGCTTGTGCTTTCATCAAAATAGTAACTATTAGCAATTGTTAATAAATCATCATTTTGATGAACTTGCTTTACTAAATAATTTCTGTAATCCACTTTACTTTCTTGTTTATTTGTATACGAGTTTATAAATTCGCTTTTGTTAGAGTTTATACTAACAAAAGCAGATACAAGTGATATAACAGCAACGCCTAAAACACTTGCTGATGTTATTAGACTAATTTTTAATCACTTTTTCATAAAAAACCTCCTCTAAATTATTTTCATTTGCTCCAGAATACAAAATTTTTCCTTGATGAATCAGTGTAAATGAATCTACATATTTTTTAATTTCACTCAATATATGCGAACTTATAAAAATAGTTGTTCCGTTTTGGTGTAATTCTTTTAGTATTTTGAATAATTGATATCGTGCTGTCGGGTCTAAATTAGCACCAGGCTCATCTAAAATTAACAATTCCGGATCATTTAGTAACGCTTGAATTAATAGAACTTTTTTCTTTTGACCTGATGAAAAATAAAAAGGTTTTTTGTTTTTTAGATCTAAAATACCGAAGTTTTCTAGCATCTGATCGATTTTTTGTAACAATTTTTCTTTTTCAGTTGCTTGTTTTAAATTTAACATCCCTAAATACTTTAAATATTCAAATGTAGTAATTTCTTTAGGGAATATAGTGTTTTCAGGAACATATCCTAATCTTTGTCTACTATCTGGTTTTTTAATGCTTATTCCATTTATTAAAACATCTCCTTGATAATTTATATATGATCCAATAATAGTTTTTATTGTTGTTGTTTTCCCTGCTCCGTTTTCTCCTATAAAAGCATGAAAACTTCCGGTTTTTACATCAAAATTTAAATCAAAAATACCAGTATTCTTCTTTTTTGAATAAAATTTACTTAAATTTCTAACTTCTAGAATATTCATTATTTATAATCCTTACGATAATATAATTTGTTATTTACTAATACCAATGCTGCTGATAAAATAATTCAAATCAAAAAGTAAATATTTTTTTCAACTACCTTTATATTTGTTCGACTTAGCTCATAAACATCTTCAACTGGTGTAAATAAATAATTGTTAGATTTGTTTAAATCATAGCGAATAATTATTTTTGAATTGTTTTTATCACCTGATACTTCTTGTTTTGCTACATAATCAGAATATCCACCTATATTGTAGTCAAAACCATCTATATTAATTGTATATGTATCAGGATCATAATTATTATTAATATCATTATGTAAAATTGCATCAAAAAGTTTTGTGTCTAAATAAGAAAAATATCCATAATAAATCAATGCAACTGCTAAATAAATTTTCTTTTCTGTCAAACTCTTTATTAACTTGTTTTTTAAAGAACTTGGATCCAATACAACACTCTGAGTTTGTAATCTTAATAAATGACTATTTTCACTATTTAATGCATCTGAAAGATATTTAAAATAGATATCCTTGCTTTCAAGTTGCTGTGTATTTTGTGTTTTATTAAGCACTTGTTGATAAAATTTCTGTGCATAATCATCAAATGCCAAATCTGATAAAAGTTCCTTAATATATTTTCACTTTAGTTCACCTACAATATTTTGCGAAGAGTTATAAACAAATTTATCTTCCGGAAATTCAGTCTTAAAAGTATCAGCACCATCTCTTGCATAAATAATATTGGTATTAATTAAATTATTGAATATAGTTTGATTTTTAAGTGCTGTAGGCACCAAAAATGCATTTTTATTTACTATAACAGCAGGTTGAATAATTTGAGAATCAGGATTTTTAACTTCAGATGTGCTTTTTAACTTATCAGTTACACTATATTGTTTTAGATTAGATTTAGGTAAAAGAATATAATTATAGATATAAGAATCCTTGTTTTTATAAAACAAGTATTTGGATAAATTGCTGTCTTGTTCATCTGAAAATGCATTAAAAATATTAGCATTATTAATATTAAATATATCCAGCATTTGATAAGGTGTAATTAAATATGAATATATTTGTCAATCTCTAGCAGATGCTTTTGAAGTAGCAAAAGCTTTATCAAGAAATTCTTTTTGATTTTTATTGAATTCTGAACTCTCATATCCATTAGGAACTATGTAATATTTATCATATCCATTGTTTAAATAGAATTTTTCTGCATTTACTCTATTTCCTGATAAATGATTCTGATATGGTAAATTTAAATAATATGCATAATTGTTTGCTGTTGAAGTGCTTTTAGCAGCAATTATGCTTCCACCTATTGCTAGCGGACTAAAAAGCAAAATAGGTAGTGTTATAGCGACTTTTGTGTTGATTTTGTAAGCAATCAAAGATGTGAATGTTCCAAATAAAATGTATGCTAGAAAGAATGTAGCAAGACTTATAAAGATTAAATATCACATAATTACTAATAGTTTTAAACTTGCCAGAATAAATATATTAGAGAATATAATTATAACAGCTCAATATAGTCCAAAAACTATATTAGAAAATGTTTTTGCTCATATAATGCTTTTTCTCGAAATAGATTTTGATAAAGTAAGTAATTCTATCCCTTCTTCTTCTAAATCTTTATATATATTAATAGTTTTTATTGCTGAAAAGAAAACTGTAATTAATAATTCAACAAAGATTACTATATAAAAGGATAACATTTTTTGTTTTGTATTTATATTTAGTTGACTAAATACTATTGAACTTATTATTGAAATTATAATCCATATAATGGGTACTATAATTGTGTTCTTTTTCTTCAAAATTAATTTATGTATAAAAAATACATAATAGAAAAACTTTTTCATTTGTCTCCTTATATTACTTAATAGTAATATATAAATATTATAGTATAGTAATATAAAAAAGCAAATTATTTTTAATTTTATGTTTTTCTTGCTTTTTTACTTTCACACAAGCATAAAAAGCAAGAAAAAAACTACATATAAATTTATGTAGTCTTATTTTTCTTTGTATAAGCAATAATTTTTTGAATTAATTCTTCTTTTTCCATATCAGCATAACCAAAAATATTTAATTTTTCTCCTATTTTATGAAGCTGGCTAAGTGGCAATCTAATAAGCTTTTTATATTCTTCGCTTTCTTGTGGTTTCGGTTCTTGTGGTTGCTGTGTTTGCTGGTTTTGTTGTGGATTTTGATTAGTAAATCCAAAAGGCGAAACAAAGGGATTATTATTTTGGTTTTGATTTACATTTTGCATAAATTCTTTTAATGCCTTAGTTTGTAAGATAATAATAAATGTTTTTCTTATTCGACTTACTTCTCTTTGAACCAAAACAAACAATAACACATAAATAAATAAAATAATTATTGATACAATGAATTTAAATAATATAATAGGGTTTCCTTGTAAACCCTTGTAATTACTTGGAGTAAATAAAAAAATTGCTAATGTTATTATGTTATATAAACTAATTAATCAATTAAATAACAATGCTCCATTAGATAAATAACCATAATTTTTTTCTTTTGTTGACCTTTGAACTGACATTACAAAAATGATAATAGTTGAAGCGGAAAACACAAAGGAAAAAAATGTAGTTGTAATATCTTGTTTATATGTATAAGCAGCAGCACCTTGAATATCTTTTATTTGTTCATTTGGTTCAACTGTTTTATTTATTATTTGATATAAATCTACATAAGAATTATAATTAAGACCTACAAATATAATTTGTGCTAAATATAAAGCAGTTAATGCAGATAAAAGTCCGATAAAACTAAAAACTCAAATATTAAAATAGTTTTTGTATTTATCTCAAAGACTTTGCGTATCAGCAAATTGTTCGTTATAATACTTCTTCATTTTGTCCTTTCTTTGCTTCATATATTTTAATAAATTCATCAAAATCTAAATTAGCTACATCAAATTTTGAGTCTGGTTTGCTATAAAATTCTAGATATTTTTTTGTTATCGGATGCTCAAATTCTAATTTATATGCATGCAGTCTTTGTCCTTTATCATCAACTGATTTACCATACAAAGGATCCCCATAAACAGGATTTCCTATATGTTTTAAATGAACCCTGATTTGGTGAGTTCTGCCTGTTTCTAATTCGCATTTAACTAATGTTTTAGGTAAATAATCAATATAAAAACTCTTAATCATTGTAATATGAGTTATAGCAGGTTTGGAATTTATATTTGTAATAGTCATCCTTTGTCTATCGATGTTCGAACGACCTATTGGTAGGTTTAAAAGTAACTTTTTATCTTCTATTATCCCATCGCATATTGCTAAATATTTACGATTTATTTGATGTTTTGCAAACTTCTCGGATAATAACTGGTGTACTAAATTATTTTTAGCAATTATTAATAAACCACTAGTATCCTTATCAATTCGATGCACTATCCCTGGACGCAATAATCCATTTTCATTAGATAAATTGTTTTTAAAATGATACAAAAGTCCGTTTACCAGTGTTCCACTAGTATGTCCAGGTGATGGATGCACCACAAGTCCACTAGGTTTATTAATTACTGATATATATTCATCATCATATATTATATTTAAATCCATTTTTTCAGGTTGAACATGAATTTCTTTATCTAAAACTTTCTGTATTTCTATGTTTTGCCCAACTGAAACAACAAATTTAGGTTTATTTACTAAAATTCCATCTACTCAAACTACTTTTTGTGCAATCAATTCTTTTATATCATTTCGAGAAATATTAGAATTATTTGCTATATATTTATCAATCCTCTCTGTATATTTGACTGTTAAATGTAACATTTTCAAATTATACCAAATTTAAAAAAGTCACACGAAAATATTGTCTTAATGTATAATTGAATTATGTTAGGATTTTTAGAAAAAAGAATGCAAAAGGCACTTGAAAAAGTGCAAAAAAAAGTTACCTTAAACGAAGAAGATATTTTGGTAATCATGCGCGACATCAAAATAGCACTTTTAGAAGCTGATGTTAACTTGCAAGTAGTCAAAGAATTTATTTCTAAGGTTAAAGAAAAAGCTTTAGAAGAAAAAATTGTCGGTAAACTTAACCCATCGCAACACTTCATCAAAATATTGCATAATGAACTTGTTGAAATACTTGGTTCAAAAGTAAAAGAAATTCAAATTAGCAAGCGACCTTATATAATAATGATGTGTGGTTTGCAAGGATCTGGTAAAACAACTGCAACAGCAAAACTCGCTTACTGATTCCGTAAGAAGAAAATGGTGACTAAACCACTAGTTGTAGCTGCCGATATTTATCGTCCTGCTGCTGTTGAACAACTTGTGACATTAGCAAAAGGTATTCAAGTAGATTTTTATGAAGAAGGTATAAATAACAGTGTAGATAATATTGTTTCCACAGCAATGGCAGTAGCAAAAGAAAATCAAAATGATTTAATCATCATCGATACCGCAGGTCGTTTATCAATTGATGAAAAATTAATGGATGAATTAAAAAGATTAAAAAAGATTGCAAATCCAGATGAAATATTCTTTGTAACAGATGCTTTAAGTGGACAAGATGTTATTAATGTTGCAAAAACATTTAATGAAGTATTAAAACTTACTGGGACTATAATTACTAAACTTGATTCTGATGCTCGTGGTGGTGCAGCATTAAGTTTAAGATATATCTTAAACCTACCGATTCGTTTTATCGGAACTGGTGAAAAAACATCTAATTTAGACTTGTTCTATCCTGAACGTATGGCTGATAGAATTTTAGGTATGGGTGATGTTATGTCTTTAATCGAAAAAGCCCAAGATGTAATTGATGAAGATAAAGCAACTAAAATGTTTCATAAAATGATTACAGGTGATTTTGGTTTAGATGATCTTCTTGAGCAAATTAACCAGGTAAAAAACCTCGGTAAATTTTCTAAAATATTAAAAATGCTCCCCGGAAACCTTGCATCCAAAGTAGATGAAAGTCAAATAGAAAAAGCAGAAGAAAAGATGTATGTTTACCAAATTTTGATATCTTCTATGACAAAAAGAGAACGTCAAAATCCAAAACTTTTAAAACAAGTTTCACGGAAAGAACGTGTATTAAAAGGTAGCGGTCGCTCTCCTCAAGAATTTAACAAACTTATTTCTGACTACGAAGCAATGGTAAAACGTATGACAGAAATGGCAAAATCACTTAAAAACGGAGGAGGATTGGGAGGATTAGGTGGAGGTTTTGGTTTCTAAAAAGTAAGTTCAATGAACTTGCTTTTTGTTTTTTTGCAAAAAGCATATAATTTTTCAAATAAGTAGTTATGAAGCAAGGAATGAAAAAATTTACTGGTTGATCACAAGGAACCAGAGCAGTAGAAGGTAAAAAAGAAGGTGAAAACTTTCTAAAGAACATTTTAAATATCCTAAATATACAAACTCTGCAACTAACACCTGGAAATAAATTTCACAGTGTTAAAAGCGAATTAGAACCAAACAACTATATGTCTCCTGATTTTGTTATAAATTGTCCTAATACATTTAAAATTAAATTCAAAAACCGACCACAATATTTATTTTTAGAAAGTAAATTCAAACAAATAAATGGTTCTGACTGAGAGAAATTAGAATCTAATTTTGGATATCATCATCACTTTTATAATAAGTTATCAGAATTATTCGATCAAGATATAAGAATTCAAACAATTGTTATATTGGTAGGTTTTTGAAAAATATTACAGAAAAATTATTGAAATTTTATAGATTATTACAAAAGCACATATGGTGAATTTGTCATATTTGATTTTGGTTTCAAAGAAGATATTTATACCTTTGCAAGATTAATGGATATTAAATTAAACAAAGAACAAGAACAAAAAATTGAAGAAGCTTGAATAAAAGTACACAAAATAGATTAATTAAATTTCTTTAAGATTTGATATATTACACCAGCGGGAATATGTGATGTTTCATTTGCTTCCCCTATTTGCTTTGTATTAAAATCACCAATAGTTTTTAATGCATATTTTTGTTTAGTTAATTTTCCTAATGTCATTGAAGTTTTCTTTAGTGATGAGTGTCCTTTATCCCCAATTTTATAACCTATATCAACATATCACCTACGATAATATTTATAGCTACCAAATTCATCAAGAACTTTTTTAACATGTCTAAAATCACCTGAACCATTAAGGTAATTTTTTTTATATTTTACATTTTCAATTCATTTATCATAATATTCTTTGGACACTTCTTCTCATTGAGTTTCATATGTTCTAGGTCTGCGATCTTTTTTTAATTCTATTTTTATATTTGAATAAAAGCAGCCAGATTTATTTTGTGGAAAATCATATGCACCATAACATGCAACATTTTCATAACCATTCAAACCTAAATTCACTCTTAAAAATTGAAATAACATCGAACTTTCAGGATTTTCTATATATCAATATTTTGGTTTAAAAGTTTTTATCAAATTCACGGAATTGACTGCGCATTTTTCACCTAATCTCTTTATAAAAAGTTGTTTTGGTCCGTTAAGTCTTTTAGTAAAACCAGATTTAAGGTTTTCAAATTCTTCCAAACTTCTTTCGATAAGTTTGGAATTTTTGTCACCTTTTATTTCTTGTTTTCAAAAACAAGTTCCTCCTCCAACCATTGATAAAACCTTACTAAAAGACTGACACAATGTTGAACTAAGAATAATGTCAGGTTTTTGTATAGTGTTTTCTTTAATTAATTTATTAAAATCACTGATTATTGAATCAGAACTTAAATCGATATCTATATAAGTTTGGAAATTATAGTCAGTTTGACCACGAAAACTTTCTTTATGTGTTTTAACAACATCGAAAGTATAAACTTTGTAATATTGATCTAAATTATATTCTTTTATTGCTCTTGATACAGAATTGCAACCACCACCAAATAAATCTCAAATAATTTTCTTATTAAATGATTGCATTTTTCTCCTTATATTTATTTTATCAAATTCTTTAATTTTGCTTTCGTTAATCTGTATGCTTCTGAATATTAATTATTTCAATATTTTGTCCTTTTTTAATACTATTTTTATAAAAATCTAATAATAAGATATGATTATTTAATATATATGAGAGGATTTGATGGCAAAAATATTATCTAGGAAATTGTTAATAATACTTATCTTACTATTCACTTTCTTTTCAACTACATCTACTTTTTTATTGGTATATTTTACTACTGAACTGATAAGTCTACTACAAGAACAAAACCAACAATTTTATACAGATTTATATGCAGATATATCTTTAATATCTATATTTTTAATAAGTAGTATTATCAATGTTTTTCTTAGAAATAAGTTAGATAATTATATTTCAAAATTAGTAACGAATAATATTGTAGACAAAATCTTTAGTGTGCCAAATATCGAGCTTTCAATTTCAAAATCACAAGAAAATATTAATTGAATTAAACATAGAATCCCAGAATTTCGAAGTATTGTTTTAAAAACTTCTTTAGATGCAGCAACATCGTTCATAGTTAATATTGGAACATTATTTGTATTAATTGTCTTAAGTTATAAACTTGCTCTAATCGGTATAGGTGCACTTATATTACTACTTATTTTCCCTTCCTTTTTGAATCTAATAATTAATAAACATAAGCACACAAATAAACAAAAAGAAGCAAGATTTTTAAACTCTCTACAAACTACTTTTAACGGATTTAGGCTTTTTTACTACTTAGGGAATGATAGTTACATCATTAAGTATATAGATGAGATTTTGAAAAAGTGAATTATCAGAATAGATAAAGATCATTCCAAGATTAATATCATTGAAACAATTAACAATGGGTTTACCTTTATTATAGGACTCTTTTTAGTTTTTATTACAGGTTTTTTTATAGTCAACCAACATCAACCAGTTGCTATTATTTTTGTACTACCGAGTTTATTTATCGCTTTTTCATCAAATATTCATAATTTAATTAAATTAAATTCAAAATTAAATGAATATAAAAGTTTTTATAAAAAATTTAATTTTGAATTTAAAGATGTACATCACGATTTTTCTAAAATTACTTTCGGTTCTATAAGTATTAACAATTTAACATACCAAAATAACAATCACACAATCTTAAATAATATAAATTATGAATTTATCAAGGGTAAATCCTATGCAATAACAGCAAACGATAAAAATACTAGAAACTCATTTATCAACATACTTTTAAAACAAATAAATACATATAATGGACAAATAAGTTTTGATGGAGAAAATATAAATAATATAAATACAGCTCAATTTCTTAAAAGTATTAGTTATATAACTTCCCATTATAAGCTTTTTGATGATAGTCTTTATAATAACATTACACTATGAGAAGAAAATCAGGTAACTAAGGTTAAAGTAGTTTTAGATATTGTAGAACTAAATAACTTTGATATTGATATGCAAATATCAGAGCAATCACTAAATCGTAGTCAAAAACAGCGAATACACCTTGCTAGAGGACTTTGTGAAGATAATTCTATTATTATCTTAGATGATGCTTTTTCAAATGTTGAAATGAATTATTTAAATAAGATTTTTAGTTATCTTAAAACAAAAAACATTATCATCATACATTCAACGGGTAGTATCAAAAATCTAAATCATTATGATTTTATTTTAAATCTTGATAATCAAACGGAGGAATATGAAGAAAGTATTTAAAGATATTAAATCAATATTTATATTTTTTACTCTTTTATCTATATTCATATCTTTATTCGCTATTGGTATTACTTTTTTAGAAGGATATGCAATTGATGCTTTATTAAAAAGATTTGAAGTAATTAAAAATCATGAGATATTGAATTTTGTTATTTTATTATCTGTTGTATGCTTAGCTTATTTTATTTCTTTAATCGGTAAATATTACATATCAAAAATAAACAATAAGTTTGTTTTATATATATCAAAATCAATTACCAGCAACCTTTTTTCACAATTTAAAGATGCAAGTATCGAAGTAAAACAAACTTACTGTGTACAAGATATTTTTAAAGAAATAATCGATCAATCAAAGACTATTGATATTCATACCTTTATCCCTTTATCACAATCGATTTCTATTTTATTTACTTATTTAACTATCATAATATTTTTCGGTATTACAAACTGAATTGCTTTAGTCTTACTCTTGGTAGTTTTAAGTTTTTGCTCGATAATCTATCTTATATTTGCTAAAAAACTTAAAAAAAATTCAAAAGAGAACAATGTCGCTTTTAAGCAACTTATAAATAAATTATCCTACTATATGAAAAGATATCCAGTTCTTTATTTTGCAAATAAAGAACATCTTATCAAGGAATTTATGCAACAAGAAATTTATAAATATTATCAAGCGAACTATAAATATAATTTTATAAATTCTATAAATGATAGTTTTATTAAAATTGTCCTAGAATTTGGTTCTTTCTTAGGTTTGGTTGTTTTAGGAACATTATATTTAAATCAAAATCCCTTTACATCAATTGGTTCAATTTATATATTTAAAAAAGTTATTGAATTATTTAAGAATCAATTACCTTTATTAGCAAATAACATAAAAGTCTTAACAACATATAAACACGAATTTACTGTTTATAACTTTCACCACGGAGATTCTAAGAATTTAAGTTTTTAAATCAATAAAAATCAATTTAATTTTGTAAAATTTAATAATGGAACACAAAAAGATAAAAAACTCTTTTTCACGCGAAGTAAAAAAGGAAATAATAAATCTAATTAAAAGAGATAATGAATTTGTTGCTTTTTTAAATGGATTTATTTTTTCTAATGCGATTATGTCCGAAACCGAATTTGTTTTAAATATAAGAAATGAATATATTTTTGAAAAACTTGTTAAAAAATTTGAAAAAAAAGGTTTGAAATTTACCCCTAAACAAAGTAAAATAAAAATTAACAAAAAAGATTTTCAAATAAATTTTGAAAATGAAATGAACCAGCAACCCACTTTCTTTTTTGCTGGTGTTTTTGTTGGTGGAGGAAGTATTTCAGATAAAAACTCTACTTCATATCACCTAGAATTAAAGGCAAATTATTTAGAACATATAAAAACCATAATTGATAAACTTAATAAATACGAGTTTGAATTTAATGTACTAGAAAGAAATTCAAAATTTATTGCTTATACTAAAAAACTTGATAATTTACTTGATTTTTTATCTGCGATAGGTGCTAAAAAATCTTGATTTTCCTTACAAAACATTAAGATAAATCGCGATATGGAAAATTTTTCAAATCGGCTGAATAATATAGATTTTTCAAATTTAAAGAAGGTCACAGATAGTGCAAAAAAACAATTCGATAACATTTGCTATATATATAATAATAATTTAATGAACCTTTTTGATGAAAATCAACTTATAGCATTTAGAATAAGAATGGAAAATCCATGGATTTCATTAACTGATATAAAAAATACCCTAGAAGAACATCACAATATTTATATATCTAAAAGCGGAATTAGTCATTGATTTAGAAAGTTAGATAAAGTCGCAAAAGAAAGTCAGAAATAAGAGAAAAATATAATAAATTTTTTATATTTTTGTAATTTAGATATATGCTTTTTCGGAAAATTAAGATATTATAAATTTTAATACTTAATACCAGTTAAAAAAATATATTAATTTCTTTTGTTATCACTACACAAAAATACAAATATGATAAAATATAGAAGCAATAAATTTATTTAATTGCAGAAAGTAGATGAAATCTCACCTGATGGTCATAGCCTTGGGTTTAGCTACAATTAAATGTATCAAACTTCTGATACTTTTAAAGTAGGAGAGCGAATCAAACTTTTTTATAAGGAGACATTATCATACACGACAAAAGAAAAAAACCTACTTCAGAACATTATGTTAACAAAGACATTCCATTTCCAAAAGTTTTCTTAATCGGAAGTGGTGGTGAGAAATTAGGTGTTAAATATACTTCTGAAGCTATTGAATTAGCAAGAAACGAGAAAATGGATTTAGTTTTAATCAGTGTGGAACCTAAACCTATCGCTCGAATTTTAGATTACGGAAAATTTAAATATGATCGTAAAAAGAAACAAAAGGTTATTAAAGAAAAACAAACAACCATTCAAAATCGTGAAATCCGTTTGACTCCTATGATTGGTGAAAACGATTTAACTACCAAAGCAAAAAAAGCTCGCGAGTTTCTTTTTAAAGGTGATCGTATTAAGGTTTCTGTAAAACTTAGAGGACGCGAATTAGGTAGAAAAGACTTAGGTGAAAATATATTATGAAAGTTTTTATCTAAGGTCGAAGATATCGCTGATAAGACAACCGAACCAAAACTTGTAAATGAACGTTTCTTAGACATGAATCTCCAACCAAATAAAACAAAAATCGCTAAATACTTAAAAGAACAGAACCTAAATGCTCAGCATCAAGGTTCTATAGAAGGAGAAACAAATGCCAAAGATGAAAACTAAAAGTGCATTAAAAAAACGTATTAAAGTTACCGGAACAGGTAAGGTTATGAGAGAACAAGCCTTCCGTTCACATTTAGCACAAAACAAAACTACCAAACAAAAACGTCAAGCCCGTAAATCAACTCTTATGCACAGAAGCGACCTTAAAAGATTTAAATCATTGATTTAATCTTTCAGCTTGATATTTTATTAACTAAGAAAGGAAAATAAATATGGCAAGAGTTAAAGGTGGAACAGTTACAAGAGCAAGACGTAAAAAATGAATAAAATTAGCTAAAGGTTACTTTGGACATAAATCAATCGGTTATAAAGTTGCAAAACAAGCAGTTATAAAATCATGAACATATGCATTTAGAGACCGTAAACAAGTAAAGAGAAATTTCCGTAAACTATGAATTGCGCGTATTAATGCAGCAACCAGAGCAGAAGGACTTAGTTACTCAAGATTTATTAACGGACTTAAAAAAGCAAATGTTACAATCAACCGTAAGATGCTTTCAGAATTAGCAATCAACGAACCAAAAACTTTTTCTATGCTTGTTAAATTATCTAAGGAAGTTTAGAAAGCACAAAAGAGCAGATGCTCATTTGAGTCAAAATGCAATCTAAAAGCTACACTATAAAAATTAGGTTATTGTGTAGTTTTTTTGTATAACCACAAATTATTTTTCGATGATAAATTTACAATATTAACTTAACAAAAGCAAAAATAATTTTAAACTTACAAAATCATTAACCCTAAAAACTCATTTAATGTAGGATGTAGGCGTGGTATCTCCCAATATCCTACTTTACTGCTTTATAAAGTAGGACAAAAAGATTAACAATTAATTCTGTTAATCTTTTTGTTTTATTAA
>NZ_JBTHHH010000016.1:0-27062 GCF_054353815.1 Mycoplasma sp. AC1221
CACTCAAACCACTATAAAATTTTCCTAACTCTCCCAAAAGATCCTGTTCTCAAGCATGAGTAAATTCTGAGAAACGAATATTAGGAAATTTTGAGTTTTGATCAGGAAACATTTTAGATAGCAATGTAGACTTGATGTTCATTAAAAAGTCATATTTTCGCTTATGAAGTGAAAGGAAGGAGTCTAAGGAAATGAAAAGATGAGAGATTTTTTGTTGTTCATGCTTTGATGTAGTCTTCAACAAATTCTTTTCAAGCTCATTTAAATTAATATTTTTTCCTTGTCTTAATCCATAAGTTAAAGGAACAAGAGAATTTATGAACTTACTACTTTTAAAGACATACATTCAAAAATTTGGATGATGTTTATCTATATCTCTAAATCTTAGAACATTGTAAACAGGTGATGTAAGTCCTTCAAATTTAGAAAAGGCTAAACCACTATTAAAAGACGAAAGATGCAAAACAAAGTCGTTTGGTAGAACCCTTTTAAAACTCTCAAGTGATTTAACTTTCTTTTTGGATTCTTTTAGTATCATCCCGTAATTAATTGATGCGGTTAAAAGTGGTAGATAAGCAAAACCTCTCTCGTCTACACGAAATAAAATTTGTCCAAAAGCATCTTGTTCTCACTCATCTTCAAATCCATTAAACCTCAAACTAGGTACTTTTTTGTCCATTTCTATCCTTTCTTTTTATAATTATATTTAAAAATATCAATTTTTAAATAGACAAAAATAGATATCAAATAATATCTATTTTTCGTAAATAAATAGATCTATAATCTTTGTTGCTTCTTCAAACACCTGATGGTCATCTAAATCATTTGTATTAATTATTTTATAAGGAATATTATATTTTTGCACCAATTTCTCAAACAAAGGACGATATAACTGATGTAATCTTTTAAAATAATCTATATTCAAATCAAAGTTTTCAATTTCAACATCTCTACCTCTTTTTAGGATGCGATTTTTAATTACATCAAAATCAGCATCTAAAAAAATTGCTAGATCAGGGTTATCTTTTAAATCTATAATATAATCGAACAAAGCATTGAATGCATTTAGATACTTTGATGGTTTTTGCTCAAGTGTAACAGTTGCAAAAATATGATGTTCAACATTAAAGCGATCTAAGAAGATGTGGTGCTGTTTATGATTATGATTTTTTAAAAACTCTGATTCAGCATTCTTAAATCTTTCTGAAATAGATTCAATGATGTATGATTGAAATGCAATGTCGATATTAGGATATTTTTGATAAATTCATTCTAAAAAAGTATTAAAAACATCATCATTGGAATCTAGTTCTTCTAATAACATTGAATTTTGATAATGATTAGCAAGTTGTTTGCTGAGTGTTGATTTACCACATCCAATCATTCCACTAATTGCTATTTTCATACTCGCTCTTTTGCTTTTGATAAATCAAAATTATCAATGATTTCAATTGCTTTTGCTAAAACTTCTGCTTCTGTAAGGTTGTTGGTATCAACAATAACATAATTTAGATGATATTTATCAGCTTGCTTGATAAATAAGTCCTTATAAACCCTATAAAGGTTTTTAAAGTAGTCTTTGTTCAGCTCGTAATTATTTATTTCAACTTCACGACCTCGTTCAAATAATCGCTTTTCAAAGGTTTCATAACTCATATCTAAATAAATTGCTAAATCAGGAATTTCTTCATCTGTAATCATATGTTCAAATAAAGCATCATAACCTTTTAAATAATTTCTTCCTTTAACTTTCAAATTTACATGTGCAAAAATATAATGTTCAATGCTAAAGCGATCTAAGATTAAGTGATTATTTTTTAAATCGTTATGTTTTGCAGCAAATTCTGTAAATAACTCTTGTAGTTTAGTTGTATGATTTTCCACAACATAAGTCTGTAAAGCCATTGTTAGGTTAGGTTTCTTTTCATACAATCATTTTAAAAAAGTATTGAAAACTACATCGTCTTTATCAAATTCATCTAAGATAACAGATGTTTTATAATGTTCATTTAATTTTTTGGATAATGTGCTTTTTCCACTACTTATCATCCCACTAATTCCTATTACCATTTTTCCTCCTGTGGTTTTTAAGTATAGCAAAAAAACAAATGCAAAACTAGCAATTAATTAAAAAGTTGATTAAAATTAATTATAAAAATTATTCATTTTACTTTTTTATCTTACTGATAGATAAAAAAGTTTTTGAAAAAGTTTCATAATTAAAAATTATCTAAATCATCTTAATTTAGATAATCTACTGAATTAATATTTTCATCGCTACTTCTATTAATTTTGTGGTTCTGAACTTTTTGCAGTTCCTTTTCCCTTAGCAATGTTTTGTAATTGCTCTAATAAAGTAGCATTACTTTTTGGATATTTTGCATCTGCTGCAGCATATTTTGCTGTATAGTCTGGAGTATTTTTGTCTAAATGCATAGTTTCTTGGTAAAATGCTAATGTATCTGCAACAACATCATCTGCTACATCTTTTAACTTATTTTGCATCTCAGTTTTTGCTTCAGTTTCTTTGCTTTCTATAAAGTTATAAGTTTTTTTAGTTTCTGTTAAAATTGCATTTATCAAATTATTTTTTTTGCTAGATTCGGTTGCTTTTGCTTTTTCACCTGAACCACAAGAAACAGCAGCGGCAACTGGAACTAACGATAAAGTAGCGGCAGAAAATGCTCAAATTTTCTTTTTATGTTTCATCTTTTTTCCTTTCTTGAAAATTTTATCAAAATTTGATAAAAGATATTTAGGAATTTTATAAAAGTTTTATAATGATATAACACACTTGAAAGGAAGAATGAACTTAAAAAGACCAGAAGGAACCTTAGAAGTAATTACTGGACCAATGTTTTCAGGTAAAACTGAAGAATTACTTAAAAGACTTAAAATTCTAGAAATAGCAGAAGTAAAAACAATGGTATTTAAACCACATTTTGATACTAGATTTGATAAAAATAAAATTGTAAGTCGCACAGGAGCAAAAACTAAAGCAATTGTTATTAAGCAATCAAAAGATATTATTGATCACTGAAATCCTGAATATCGAGCTGTTGCAATCGATGAAACTAATTTTTTAGATGATGGAATTTTTGAAGTTATCGATAAATTAGTATTAAGTGGAGTTAGAGTAATTGTAAGTGGATTGGATATGGATTTTTTAAGGCGTCCGTTCGGAGTTATGCCTGGTTTACTTGCGATCGCAGATGATATATGTAAGTTAAAAGCGGTATGTTTACAATGTAAATCTGATGCAGCCTTTTCATTTCGTAAGGATGTGAACAACGAGTTAAATGTATTAGGTGATAGCGAATATGAAGCACGCTGTCGCAGATGTCATATTTTAGGTGAAAAACAAAAGTATAAGAAAAGAAAATAATTTATTTGCCTATAAGCAAATAAAAACAGACATATGTCTGTTAGTTGAATTTTGCTAAAATAGTATCTAAATTTAATTGCGATGTAGATGTTAAAACAATATCTGCATTTTTAAATTCTTCTGCATTTGCTGTGATTGCAACAGCTTTCATCTTTGCATCTTTAATCCCTTGAATTCCAGCAACTGCATCTTCGATTCCGAAGCACTCACTTACATCTAAGGATAAACCTGCTGCAGCCTTAATAAAGATATCTGGCGCAGGTTTACCGTTCTTGATATCTCCCGGATAAACAATGTAATCAAAAAGGTTGATAATACCTAATTTTTCCAAGATAGTAGGGGCATTATAACTACTTGATGCAATAGCAAGTTTTAAATTTTTATTTTTTGCATCGGATAAAAATTTTGTTATCCCTGGTAAAATGGATTTTTCATTAATTTGTGTTTGCAAAAGTTCTTTATAGAACAAATTTTTTTGTTCACTTACTTCTAGTAATTTTGAATTATTTAGCTGCAAACTTGGTTTTTTAAGTTTTAAAATAGCTTTTAAGGTTTCGATGCGTGGTAAGCCACGCAAAAGTTCATTATCTGCAAAAGTATAATCGATATCAAATTGTTTAACAACTTTTGCTCAAGATTGATAGTGTAAAATTGCTGTATCAGTAATCACCCCATCTAGATCAAAAATTATTCCTTTAATCATGGATAACCTCAAAAGTTTGTGGATTTTTATTTATATTTCTTTTTTGTCCATTGATTCAGATATAACCGTTAAATTTAGTATCTAAAATAGTTCTAATGCTAAAGTTTTGTTGATTTAAAACAACTTCAAATGCAGCATTTTGGTATTTAAATCGATATGTAAGTTTACTTCAATTTTTTGGAAGCAGTGGTTCTAGATGTAATGCATCATTATGTCAATTTAAACCTCCAAAACCAAAAACAATCATATGATAAATTGCAGCTAATGAACCAGCATGAATTCCTGCATCGGATGTATGCATTGCAGGACCTAAGTCCACATTGATTCCATATTTAAATAACTGGTAGGCTTTTTCAATCATTTTCAATCTTACTGCTTCGATGGTATATGTAACAGGAGACAGCGATGAATCGTGTGTTGTAACAGGTTCATAAAAATCAAAATTCGCTTTTCTTATTTCTTTAGAATATAAATGTGGTAGGATGTTTAACAGCAAAATAACATCGGCTTGTTTAACAAGTTGACAAGAAAGTAACGCATTTCCTTCTTGGGTGTTAAATAGTTTTTTGCCTGCATCACCTAACATCTGAAATGGTAGAACATTACCACGATGTAGTTGTAAAAACTGGTCATTTTCAGCGATAACTAAATTCTCATTTGGTTTTTGTTGCTTGAGTTTTTCTGAAACTTCTTTAAGTTTTGTTACATTAATTGGGTAAGGAATTTTTGATTTAATAATAGCTCATCAATAAGGTTTTTTCTTTTTTAATAAATTTATATATTTTAAAGCTAAATCAATATTGAACTTGGCTAACATATTGATATAAGCACTATTATCAATATTTCCTTTATATTCATTTGGACCCATTACATCTAGAATATGATAACTTCCATCACTTTGTTTTTCAGCACGTGATGCATAGAAAATAGCTGTATCGATAATCATTTCATATCCCATTTGTTCCATGAATTTTTCATCACCAGTAATTTTATAATATTGATTTACTGCAAAAGCAACATCAGCTGAAACATGAATTTCTTGACGACGTGAAGCGATGGGAATTTGTTTACCGGTCATCACATCAGCTTGACCTCAATATGGACATACCTCGCCATCAGTTGGTCATGCCATTTCTCAAGGGAACTGTGCCCCTTTTAAATTACTTTCTTGAGGTCTTTCTTTGATTTCTCTTGCTTTTGCACGAGCCCCTTCAATGCCTTTATATCTATATGTTAGTAAGTTTCGAGCAACTTTAGCTCGATTGAATAAATAAATTGGATTAATAAAGAACTCGGTATCTCAATATGTATGTCCTTGATAACCTTCACCTGAAAGTCCTTTAGCACCCACATTTAAGTTTGTTGAATGTCTAGGTACAAACCCGTTTAGATGAAAGATTGCAAAATCAAGAGCGAGTGAATCGTATTTGCTTTCTTCATCGCCTTCGATTTTGACAAAGAACTCTTTTCAAACTTGAGAATGCATTTTTTCAATTGATTCATTTTTAAGTTCTTCATATGATTTATTAAGTAGTTGCTGATGTTTTGTATTTGCATTTTCACGAACAACTTTTTTCGGTAATAATGAATTTTTGCTATCAACTGATGTATGAACCGACATTAATTTTTCTAGTTCAATTACATCGCCTGCTTTAGCATTTAATTTGATTTTAAAACCTACATAGCGACGCTTCATTTCGATAACATAGTCGTCATTTCCACCCCTAATAAACTCACCATTTAAATAAAGTTTGGTGATAAGGTTATGAACTGCTCAACGCTTAGAAAGTGTAGTACACTGCTCCATTTGCAGTGATTCAGTAGTGATTCGGGTTTTTGCACCTTCCCCAAAATGTTGAGTTCCAGAGTTGGTGACTTGTGCATTAATAGCAGGTTTGATAATAATTTCTATATCTTTATTATCAGTTGTTTCTAAAACTTTAATCTTAATTTTTTGTGCATAAACATTCGGATCATTTCTAGAAACAAAACGTTCAAAAATAAAACAGTATTTTCCGTGATCACGTTCTAATAAGATCTTACGTTTTAAAAAACCTTCTCGAATGTAAAGTGTTTTATTATACTCGTCACGGTTTTTAACATCAAAAGTTATACCGTTAATGATAATAGGAGTAGTCATTAAATCTGCTAAATTTACTAACTCAGGCGAATCGTCTTTGGTATCTTTATTAAACATCCCGTTAACAAAAAAGTCTTCTTTGTTATATGATGCTCTTTCTTCGTCTGCGCTCCGTATTCCCATATATCCGTTACCTAATGCAAAGATGCTTTCAGTTTTTGCAGTTACTGAACGGTTGAATTTAATTTGACTAATCCGTTTTTTCTCTAAATCGTATTTTAAAAAATCCATGTTTTCCTTAATTAACTTTGATTAATACAGATTCGTAAGGACGAAATGTGTTTGTTATTGGTTTATTATCAGCATATGTTGATAAAATTTGTTGTCCTGTATTGATTTGTTCAAAAATTTCTTTGTTTGTAACATTTAAATATGCAATTAATTTTGTGTCTTGATACTCGCGAACGATTTTAATAAGTCCGCTGTAAGTAATTTCAAGATGTGAAGAACCTAATACAAAAACATCTCTATATGTTGTTTTACGCATTGAAATAAGGTTTTGATAAAAGTAAAAAATACTATTTGCATCTGCTAATGCAGTTTCAACATTGATATGTTCACTGTTTCTACCAAAATTGATTCAAGGTTTTGAACCTGCATTAAATCCGGCATTAGTTTGCTTGTTTCATTGCATTAGCGATCTTCCTGCATCGCGTGAATTGATATTTAGATATTTGATAAACTCTGATTCGCTATAAATTTTATTTTTATCTACTAAATCAGCGAATCCATTTTCAATATCGCAATCACGGAATTGAGATCTGTTATCAAAATGGGTATTTAATAAACCAATTTCTTCACCATAATAAATGCAAGGAATACCTTTTAAAGCAAAAAGCATTAGAGCATAAGATTTGGCTGCTTCGCTATGAAAAATACCTTCATCTCCCCATCTAGAAATGCTACGTGATGTATCGTGGTTAGATAGAAAGTTGGTAAACATTTGCGTGGTAATGTTGTGATTGTGTTGAAAAGGTTGTTGCTGATAAACAAACTCTTTATAGTCTCAATTAGCATCATATCCATTTCTACCTGTTTTTCTACCCCATCCAATTCATCATCAAGCAAAATTGAAGTAGTTTTGTGAAACTTGATTATCACCTTTTGCATATTCTAATAATTCATCTGCTGTTATTCCTGAAGCTTCCCCTAATGTGTATGCATCTGGTTTGTTTTTAAATGCTTGTTCATTGAATTTTTTAAGATATTCAACTGCTCCATCACATCAAGCAAAATAAGGGTTAGCAGCAACATTATCAAAGGTTTTTGCTACATGTTTAATAGCATCAAGTCGAAAACCACGAACACCTAAATTGTATCAAAAATCTATAACATCAGACATTGCATCAATGGTATTTGGATGTGCTCAGTTTAAATCAACTTGTTCTTTTGAAAATAAGTGAAAGTAGTATTTTTGAACACTTGGAACATATTCTCATGCAGAACCACCAAAAATACTTTGTGCTTTTGCTTCTTCATCGGTAAGTTTTTCTCTTCAAATAAAGTAGTTATGTTCACTGTTTTCAACCGATTCACAGGCTTTTTTAAATCACTGGTGTTCATTTGAGACATGATTTAGCACAATATCCATAATAATATCAATTCCATATTCTGCAGCTTTTGATGACATTAATCTAAAGTCTTCTAAGGTACCAAATTGTTTTCATACTGATTTATAATCAAGCACATCGTAACCAGCATCGACGAAGTTAGTGTCATATGTTGGACATAATCAAATAGCATTTATTCCTAATTTATGTAGATATGGAAGTTTTGTGATAATCCCTTGTAAATCCCCATCTCCATCGTTATTCGCATCATAAAACGATCTAGGGAAAATTTGGTAAATAATTTTATCTTGCAGTTTTATCATTTCTTACCTCTAATAATACTGTTGAGTGCGGTGATAAAATACCATTTTTATACTCAATTTTTGAGTTGAATAAAACTTTTAAGTCTTTGTCATAGGTATATTCTTCATCAGAGAAGTTATGAATTACCTGAATAACTTGTTTTTGATAAGTTATTTTAAAAATTATGATTTTTTTTAAGGTATCAACATCAATAAATTTAAGACATTGGTTGATTAATCTATTGCTATGGAGTCTAAAAAATGAAGTTTTATTACGGTATTTATTTAATTTTTTAAAGAACTCAAAAACATATTTTTCAACTTTTGGATTCTTTAAATTTTTTCATTTAATTCCATTGGTGTAGTCAGTTGTTTTATATGAATTTGACTGGTATGCAGACTTATCTGGATAATACTTAAAATCATCATAGGTTGATACCACACAGCGATCACTTTCGCTTCCTGATATATCACAGGGTTTACTTTGAAGAAGTTCTGTTCCGGCTAAAACAAGTTGTTTTCCTTGAGTAAATATTGTCATCATTAAAGCTTGTCGATACATTTCAATACGTTGAATTAACGATAAATCATTAGTTGTAGTGTTAATTTTATCTCATAAAGTCATACCATCGTGACATGCTGCATAAGCTAAATTTACTGAAATATCATTGGCAAAAAGAGCATACGGATCTTTTGAATAATATATATTTCCAAAATTGTAATCCTTAATGCCACCTACAATGCTTGTTACATATTGACGAAATAGTTCGATATCAAATTTTGAAATTAAGCCAGGTGCATATTCTGAGTGTTCATCACCTTTGATAGCATTACGAACCGAATCGTTAAAGTATCCAAAAGCAATGTCATTTCCGGTTACTCCTTTGATGTAGCTGATGTCATGTTTTAAATCACCACATCTTCAGGCTTCACCGTGTAAGATAAGTTTTGGATTTATTTTACGCAGTTCCTTAGCAATTTCATTAAATGTTTCAGCATGCATAAAGCAAGAAAGGTCGAAACGAAAACCATCAACTCCGAATTCTTCGACAAAATATTTTAGCGAATCTAAAATAATTCGTTTTACCATATATCTTTCATCAGCAAGGGGTGGATATGTAACAGGTTTAACCTTAGCATTATCTCGATAATAATAACCAGGTAAAACATTATCATAGATGTTGTTGGTCATCATATGATTATAGACAACATCTAAAATAACTCCAACTCCTTTTTTATGTGCATTTGAAACTAAATTACGGAATTCAGCGATTTTTGCGTATGGATCTTTAGGATTACTGCTGTATTGAGCATTTATTGCAAAATAATTATGAGGATCATATCCTCAGTTGTAATTAGTAGTTCATCCACTTCCTTGTCCTTTTTTAAGGATGTTTTGGTTATTTTCATTTAATGCATATGTGCTATGAATAGGTAGAAACTGCACGTGTGTGATACCGAGTTTTTTGACATATGAGAATAAATCTGCTTCTAATAGAGCATTAAATGTCCCTAGTTTACTTTTAAACTCTTTTTGACTTTTTAAACTAGTAAAGTCACGAACATGTAACTCATAAATTAATGCATCGGTGCTATTATTAAGTTCGGTAGCGAATTTTTTAGGAACAGAACCTGCTTTTTTTGAATTTATATTAACCAATGCTCCATAACCTACTTTATCTTCTTTACCTTCTCAATCAAATGCAGCCAATGAAATAGCATATGGGTCTAAAGCATTTGTAATGCTACCATCTGAATGTCAAATTTTATATTGATAAAAATATCCTTCAAAATGTAATGGTATTTGTGTTTTTCAAACTGTATCTATTTTTAATGAATCAAATTTTTGAACAAATTTTAAATTACTATCATAGAGCATCACTTCGACTCTTTGAGCAAGTGGCTGTCAGAGCTTTAGTTGAATATGAAAGTCTAAAAATTTAATTCCTAAATCAGGTTTTTTATATGCATATTTTTCATCAAAATCTGCATAAAACCTTTTGTTTTTATTCTTAATATTCATATGCAATATTATAAATTTATTTTGTCTTTTTTAGGTATAAATTAATAATTTTCTTGACATATCAAAGAGATAATTTTATGCACCTAAAATATAATAAAAAAATTAAAAACAGCATAAAAAATGTGCTAGTTTTTAACTTTTTTTCAATAAATCAAATTTCTTTTATTACTAAGAGCAAGATAAAAAATAAATTTTATTTTAAAAATTATACATATAATGAAAATTCTTGATGATAGAATTTAAAATGTTCGGGTTTTATATAATATTTCCCTGCTATACAAATGCTATCGCTGTCATAACCTCAAAAAGCAATAACAACCATGTTATCAACACCAAATTTATTTACTTTTTCATATTTTAATTCATAAACAATATTTTTTAGACTATGTCGATCAATTAGAATGTTGATAATTGGTGTTCTAGTATCAATAGGTTCAAATTCATCAATGTTTTTAGTAGAAACATATATATCACCTTCAGCAATAATCTCACCTGCCTTTTGATAGTTCATTTTAAAAGAACGATGTCCATCGGTAAAAATAATATTTTTATCTTTAAATCAATTCGGCAAGGTTTCCTTAGTTTCACTGCCAAGAATTCTATCAACCCCGATCAAATAACTTATAGGTTTAATTAGGTTATGAAAATTTTCTGCTACAAAGTGGCCTCGTTTTGAAATAGAGTAAATTGCACCAATAGAAAAAAGTTTCTGATAAGCAGATACCACAACAGAACGTGAACAATTAAATCGATTCATAAGTTGATGTTCAGAAGGCATAATCATATTTATAGGAATTTTTTTAGTCGAAATTAAATCAATTAAATACTTAATCAAATTATTAGTCTTGGTTTGATTAAGGTTTGTTTTTTCATTTGTGTCTTTTTGATACTTAACTGGACTATTCTTTTTCATAAATATATTTTAACAAAATAAAATTATTTTCTAATTAACTTGAAAATAACATATCCACCTTGTTCGATTCAGATTCTTCATGATTCGTTTTTTGCTTTATATAGCAAAATTTGTTCAAAGTGATAATTACGAGAAATTTTTAATAAATCAAGTTTTTTATGTTGATAGTTACAAAAAGCAAATAATAAGTATTCTTTTTGTTGTCCTAAGTCTTTTCGGATTATAACACTGTTATAATCAATTGTATCAACAAACTCATAAGGATTTGCTATCGTATCAGCATCTGTTAGTGATAAAAATGAATAATCTTTTCTTAGTTTTGCCATAAACTGAATTAGTTTGTATGCTTGTCCTTGTTTGCTTTGCACATCAGCGCTTTCTAAATTAAGTGCTGATGTAAACATTATATGATCTCCAAAACTTTCTTTTACTTTCGGATCATAAATAAAGCAGTTATAAGTATTATTTTCCCATTTCATTGGTTCTCTTAAGGTAGGATCACCATAATATCTAGTTGAATAATAATAAAGTTCATCTGCTGCATAAATAATAGGTGTGGCAGGTAACGCTAAAAGCACAAATAATGCAATATTTAGTGCTTCTTTTTCTGATGTTGTAAGATTATCGTTAAATTTATATCATTTTTTCTTACTGATTTGACTGCGATATACTTCAAGTCATCTACGCACATCATGGTTATCTAAAAACGGGATTCATTTAGCTTTTTGCGATGTATTTTGATATTCAATTAACATATTTTTTAGTTGATTATATTCAATTCTAACATCTGGATTGTGTCTGAAAAATTTTCCACCATCATAGATTGTATCTAACCCGATGTTACCATCTGCATCCTTTAAATACATTAACCCTTTGACAGCATCTGAATTAACTCACTCACCCATCATAAACACTTCTTCTCTGTTTTCTGCATCAGTAATTTGTTTTGATGCATCCCTTAGAAGGTGAAAAATTTTTGCTTCATTAAAATTGTTTTTAGTTTCAATTTCACTTGAATAATATTCTGCAAAAGCATCGTAACGAAATCCATCTACACCAACAGCTGTTCAAAATTTTTGAATATGAATCAGTTGTTCAATAACTTTATAATTATCTAAATTTAAATCAGGCATCCCGTAAGAAAAACGTGCTAAGTAGGTTCGATTAGTTGCATTTATATCTGTGGTAAAGGGATATTTGCTTTTTATTTTCTCATTATCAACTTTAACATCTGAATCATATAAATTTATATCAAGACGATAAAAGTCACTGTATCCATCATTAGCAAGTGCTGCTTGAAATCAAGGATGTTCATAAGAAGTATGATTGAATACCATATCTAAATAAACTTTGATTCCGCGTTCATGTGCTATGTTTAAAAAATCAATAAAAGCATTCATGCCACCCAATCGTGAATCAACATTGCAATAATCAATAACAGAATAGCCGTGATAACTTGACGCAGGATGGATTGGGCTTAATCAGATTTGATCGACTCCGAGGTTGCTAATATATTCGATTTTATCTTTTAAACCGATAAAATCCCCGATTCCATCATTATTTCCATCAGCAAAGTTATATATTAAAACTTGATAAATTATGTTGGTATTTTTGTAATTTTCTAACTTCTTTGCCTTTGGAGCAGTTAAAAACAGATTTTTATAGTCTGTATGATATTCATAATCGACGCGATTGTTATCTCATGATGCAGCAGTTTTAAAAGGTTGTTTTTTAAGCAAATATGAATAATATAACTTGTAAAAAGTTTTACTAAAAGATTTCATAGGAATAAATGATATCATAATGGATTAATAATTTTTGTATAAACTTGACAGGTTAAGAAAAACCAAGGGAAACCCTTGGTAAATATTATTTTGAATTGTTTAATAAAGCATTAATTTCAACTTTTAACTTTTGTGTATCATGAGCTTTGGCTGCTAAAATTTTATCTTTTTTAACAAATCCGTATCTTTTCTTAGCAACTATTATTAAAACAATACATATAAATGCTAAAATCATCGCAATTCATGATGTTGTATAATTGATTCTAGGTAAATCTCCTGTTTGAATTGGTGTATATGATTTTGCATTATCAGTTATAATAAGTGTGTAATTATTTTTAAATGTTTGATCTGGTTGTAAAGCATTTATAAAGAATAAAGCTATAAAGATAGCAGGTATCAAAGCAAATAAGTAAATAAATGTTTTATCGGAATTTGATTTATTTTTATATAACATAACTTGCATATAAATCAAGGTTAATAAAGCAACCAATGAAAGAAAAATACTGATTGAATTTAAACTTCAAAAGACTTCTTTTAACTGATATGAAGGTGAGTTAGCATAAACTTGTGCAGGGGTAAATCCGGCTGCTGTATCGCTGTTTAAAATGTAGTTATATTCAAGTTGAATTTGTGCATAAAAGCGAGTGTATAAGGTTGCTTGCAAAATTATTACAATTGCTAAAAACACAGAGATAATTGCTAAATAAATTTTACGTTCTAAATAGTTGTTTTTAGTATCAAAATACTTATGCATTAGTTAATTCTTTCTTCGCTTTGACTATCAAATAAGTGGATGCGAGATACGATAAATTCAACATATACATGTGAATATAATTCAAATTCTTCAGAGTTAGAAGCATTAACAATAAATTCAATATCTTCAT
The DNA here is from genome assembly GCF_054353815.1 of Mycoplasma sp. AC1221. NCBI lineage: Bacteria > Bacillati > Mycoplasmatota > Mollicutes > Mycoplasmatales > Mycoplasmataceae > Mycoplasma > Mycoplasma sp. AC1221. The sequence goes on from NZ_JBTHHH010000016.1 coordinate 13,685, forward strand.
TAATCCGCACTGTGACTAATTGATCTTTACCGATTAATTCAATATTTGCAATTTTACCTAACACACGGTTTTCAGCATTGGAATAACTTATTTTTAGGTCTTCACTACGAAAACCGGCAACTACTTTTTGGTTTTCTTTTAATAATGCAGCTGTTTCTGTATCAAGTTTAATTTGAATTTTTTGATCTTTTGATACCAATAAATCATCTTTATATACAGCATCAAAAGTATTCATTGTAGGTGATCCAATAAATTTAGCAACAAAAATATTAGCGGGTCTAAAGTATAAATCTTTACCTTTTCCATTTTGTTGGATTTTTCCATCGTTAAAAACAACAATTTGATCACCCATTGTCATCGCTTCGAGTTGGTCATGAGTAACATAAATACTTGTGGTATTTAACATACGATGAATGTTAACTATTTCGCGACGCATACTTTCGCGCAATTTAGCATCCAAGTTAGAAAGAGGTTCATCCATCAAGAATACAAGTGGTTTACGAGCAATTGCACGACCAATAGCTACACGTTGGCGTTGTCCTCCTGATAAATCACGGGGCTTACGGTAAAGGTAGTCATCAATACGTAAAATTTTTGCAACATCTTTAACACGACGATCGATAACATCTTTACGTTCGCGGGCGATTTTTAATCCGAATGAAATGTTGTTGTAAACATTCATATGTGGGTATAAAGCATAAGATTGAAACACCATTGCGATATTACGTTCATTAGGTAAAAGGTTGTTATATCTTTTGTTATTAAATAATAAATCACCTTTAGTAATTGAATTTAATCCAGCAATCATCCTTAATAAAGTTGTTTTTCCACATCCTGAAGGTCCTAAAAAGATGCAGAATGTTCCAGCTTTAATATCTAAGTTAATATTTTCAAGTGTATATTTTTCGTTTCCTTCATATTTTTTTGAAATATTAACTAATTTGATATCAGCACCATTGCTTGATTCATAAATTTCACCTACTTCAGAAACAAGTGCGTCAATATCGATGGTTTCAAAACCACTTGTATCATCTAATTTATCTTCTGTTACAACAGAATTATTTGTGTCTTTTTTCTTTTTAAAAAACATATTATCCTTTCACGGCTCCATCTGAAAGACCACCGACAATGTATTTTTGTAAGTACATAAATAATGCAAATGCAGGGATAGAGGCAAGAATCGAACCAGCTGCATATGCTCCTGCATTAACATGTTTTGGTTCAGCTGATAAGAATTGGTCTAGTCCAACAGCTAAGGTTTTTTCTTTTGAATCAGCAAGTACGAATTTAGGTAAGATAACATCAGTAAATGGTGTTAAAAATGATCATAAAGCCACCATAATAAGCGCAGGACGAATAACAGGGACTAAAATTTTAAAGAATAATCCTCAGTTGCTACATCCATCGATTTTACCTGAATCATCAAGTTCGCTTGATACGGTATCTAAATAGGACTTAAGCATAAAGGTATTCGCTGAAATAGCTCCACCAGAATAAATAATAACTAACATAAATATTGATGGTATCCCAATGCTATTACCTAAACGAACCAGTAAGAAAAGTGAAATAATAGCAGTTGTTGCTGGAATCAGTTGTAACATCATAATTATCATTAATGAATTTTTTGATCCAGCGAATTTAAATCTGGAATATGCATAACCATTTAATGCCACAGCGACAGTTGATATCACCATAGTTAAAACAGCAATTATGATGGTATTTTTATACCAAATCAAAAAGTCGCTACGAGGACTGGTGAATAAGTAAGAGAAGTTGTCTCAACCAAATTTAAATGGAACAACCGCAACAACACGTTCATTATTTACATTGAATGCTGAAATAATTAATGAAACTATTGGAAAGAGAATAATTATTGCTCAAAAGATTAAGAATAAGTAGTTAAAGAATAATCAGAATATTTCAAGTGCTGTTAAGGGTTTGGTATCAGTTTCGTTAAAATTAATTCGTCTAGGAGTTAATTTTTTATACGGAACTTTTACTTTATCAAAGGTATGTTGATAAAATCTTTTGCGTTTTCATTTTTCGAACATTAATCTCTCCTTGACATAGTTTTAATAAACCCTCTTGCACCAATAGCAATTGAAATAAGAGCAGCAAAGGTTGTTAAGGCAGCAGCAAATGCTTGGTCACCTGGGATGTTGGTTGCTCCTTGTGCGATTTTGAAGACAAATGAAATAATAATATCAGTTGATGCTTCATTGAATGCAGATGCTTTAGCAAAGTTTGGCCCACCACCAGTGAAAATAGAAATTGTAGTGAAATTATTAAATGCTCCAACAAATTGACCAATTAGCATCGGTGCAATTGAAATAAGAAGCGATGGTAAGGTAAGATGTCAGAATAGTTGTCTTCCTTTTGCTCCATCAACAGCACCTGCTTCATAAATATCTTTTGGTATAGATTGTAAATTACCAGTTACAAGCATAAAGATAAATGCATAAGCAATTCATGTTTGCACCACAATTACCAATACACGAGCAGTCCCGATTTCACCTAATCAGTTACGTGGCTCCTTTAGTAGTCCGATTGATAACATTATTTTGTTAATGTATCCAACTTCACCACCTTGAAATGATGATCTAAGAAATGATAAAGTAACGAATGCTGGAATAGCTCATGGTAAAATATAAATAAGTCTAAATATTTTTTTAAACTTAATGCGTTGGTTATTTGTTAAAATTGCGATTATAATACCAAGTGAAATAGGGATAAAGGTTGAAAATACTGTTCATATTGCTGTTCAATAAAATACACGTCCTAAACCACTAAAGATACCAGTGTTACGAAATACTCATCAATATCCTCAGTTTTTAAGCCCTACTCAGTTGACAGTTTGTGCCGGAGCATAGTGCTCAAAACCATAGTTAGTAAATGAAACAAGTACTGATGTAATAATAGGTGTAGCTACCACAAAAAGCATTAATACTCAACCTAAAATAGAGATCACTCAGGGATATCCACCTGTCGAAATTCATCTTTTGGTATGTGATCATTTACTTGGACGAGAACCATATTCTAAGTTTTTTGCTACCCGATAACTACTAAGCGATGATGTAGCAAAGTATATTATGACTATTACCATCAAAATAACACTTATAACACCACCAAATAAGTATATCCGAGCATCTGTTAAAATACCTTCTGCATGGTTAAATTTGCCTGCTCCTAAGTCGCTAAAACCAGGAATTCCACCCATTTTATCTCAGTAAGCACCAAATGAAAATGGAACAATTAGTGCTCATAAAAAGATGCTTCCTAAACTAAGTAAAATTCCTTTTATGTATTGTTTAAAGAACAATAATTCAGAAAGACCAGGGAAAATAAATCCAAGCACTAAAGCAAGTCATCTGAAATTTTTCATTGTTTCAATTGGTATTGATTTTTGTGCTTCATTAATTTTGCTATCATATATTTTTGAATTAACTCGCATTTCAGCGAATTCACGTCAAAATGAAGTTTTCAAAATTTCTTTGTTAGATAAAACTTTTGATTTTAATTTTGCTTCTGTAACAGCCTCTTTATAGTCGATTTTGTATTCGATTTTCTTGTTTTTGAAAGCTACCTTAGTAATTTCTTTTGTCTTAATTTTTGCTTTTAAAGCTGCTATATTTTCTTTATAAGTTTTTTTATAAAGTTTTTTAGATGAAGCAAAAACTTGTTTTTCTGCTTGATATTCAGTTATAGGTTTTTCTTGTTTATTAATATTTGGATTGACATCTTTATTATTTAGTTTTTGGATAAGATTATCAATTACAGCCATTAGATTCGTAGATTCAGAACCGTTTTGACTTTGATTTGATAAGTGTTTAAGATTATATAAAGAAACCTTTGATTTAATCCGTTCTTCGCAATATTTAATGCGAGTAAGTCGATAATCAATAAACTTTTCTCTTAATGCTTTTGATTCTACCTTGTGAAATTCACCTTCATATGTATATTTAACTTTTGCATCTGCAAGCAGATTTTTATATTGGGATTTTAACAATATTGAAAATTCATTTTGAACTCTTAAAACATTAATAAAATTTAAATATTCTTTTAAAGCGATATTAACAAAAGGATAATCATTGGTTACTTGATAAGCATTAAGAATATTAAGAATTTTGTTATTTTTAACTTTTAAACCTTTTAAATCTAGGTTTTTTATGCTAAAATCAATTTTTGGTAAGTTATTGAAGTTTTTTGAAAGTAATGAATATAAGTCTTTATAATTTTGCAATCTTGCTCGTTCTTTAAAAAATGGTTTAATTGATCTATATCATTGCTTAATTTTTATAACTTCTAAATTTGATTTATCAACAATTTCTTTAACAATCGCTTTATTAGCAACCTCAGTTGATAAAATTTGTTCTTGTTGTTGCTTTATTTTTTCTAACGAAAGCAACTTTTGTTGTTTAGCTTGACTTTTTCGTTCTTGCAGTTTACTTGTGTATTCATATTCGATTTGTAGGATTTTTTGTCTGTTTTCAAGAATAATATTTTCTTTTTCTTTTGTATATAACTCTTTTTGTAAAGTATATGTAGATTCATATTGATGTTTTAATTCTTGACGACGAGCAAATAAACTTAATCTTTGTTTTTCTAGACTTTCGTAGAAGTTTTTAAAGAATATTTTTGCTGAATCTCCTAATTTTTGGATATATGCAAGTTCGTTAGGTAGCAATAAATTATGTATTTTTTCGATATCAAATTCTGTATCTTTAACATGTTTTAGATAAAGTTTAAGTATAGAAAAGATAGTATATTTTTTAAATGTTTGCATTTCTGAAAGACGAGTTGAAGTCTGTAGTTTTTTAATACTTTCGACTTTAATTTCTAAATCATCAGCAGATTTTGTTAATGAATAAACAAAATCTTTTGCATATGATTTAATGTCTTTTAGTTGTGCATTAATTTTTTTAAGTTCAAAATTTAACAAAGAAATAGAAGAGGTACAAAATGATAATTTCTTAATAGAATCTTTAAGAACTATTATCTTGTTTTTGTAAGCAACTTTGTGCGAATTTAATTCGCGTTTTAAGTTGTCTTGTAGTTTTGTTCTTGCTCGTAAGAACAAATCTTTGTCTATTTTTTGTTGGTTATTAATACGATCTTGTGTTCTTAAGAAGACATTTTTAATCTGTTTTTTATAGGATTTAAGATTACCGGCACTCTGAGGTAATATTGAATCGAATGATTCACCGTATCAGTTGTACAGCTTTAATTTTTCCATAAATTACCTTGCCTTTCCTTTGTGTATTTTAACCCATTCATAATAATGAAGCTTTCTTTGAATATGATATTGTATACTGAATGTAAATAAAGCAATAACAGTTGAAAAAGAGAAAATAGATATAAATGTACCTGTTATTATTTGAAAGTTACTCATATAAGATGTTCCCCTAAAAAAAGGTAGACCTGTAAGTAAAATAAAAACAATAATCCAACATGTAAAAAAGATATATCCTGCTTTCAATTTACTTCGTAAAAGTAGTAAATAAATCAAAAAGAAAACTAAAACTAAGGTATTTGCAATATAAGCAACTAATGTTGCGATGGCATGATTTTTTGCAAATTCACTTAATTTATCTGCATCACTTCTTATTTCAATAGGCACCGATTCAGTATTAATTCCATATCCGAATGGAATTAATACCCATATAAGAAGCACTGCTGTAAGCAGTGCTAATAGTATTAGTAAAATATAAAACTGTTTTTTTTCGATATTTATTTTATATTTAGTATAACTGTACATTTAGCTTACTTATTATTTGAATACTACTCTAACTCGTAAGTTACCAGAATTTATTGCATTAAGTGTTTCAGTATAATCAGCTGATAATTTATCTTCCATTGCACTTAAAAACTTATCTTGTGTTTGAAGTTTATCACCTAATGATCTGTATCATTCTGCTGAACCAAAAGTCTTATCGTTTCAATTTGATCAAACAGTTTTTAGGTTTGGATTAGAGTTATCAAATCTGGTTGGTTGGACTTGTAGAATACCTAATCCTTGTTCTTGAAGTTTTTTGCTTGATGTTAGAACATTAAACACAAAGTTTACAGAAATTGATTTATTGTATTCATCAATGTTATTTTTAGTGGTAGCAATGGTAACATCAGATAATGTTCCATCTTTCTTTTGCATCATAGATGACATAAAATCATCAGCAAAAGTTGAAATCTTAGCAAAGTTTTCAAATCCAGCTAAATAAAGTTTTACAATTTTACGGATTTGTTCATCAGAAACAGTTGTAGGAGCAGCAGTATTAGAGAAGAATTTTGCACGAGCAAATACTTGATCTTCAAATTCATGGAGTTTATTGTCTTTCATCGCTTGTTGAATCTTTGCAATTAAAGCGGCTTTTTGACTATTGTCATCTCCATTGACACCAAAAATAAATTGTTCAATTTTTCTTAAGTGGAATGTTCCGTTGTTACCATTTTCATCTGGTTTATCTTGAACCATATCAACAAAACCTAGATTTCCAAACTTATCCTTGTTTGTTAAGGTAGCAAATGCTCCTGCTTTCATCTTGTCTGCACCAAGCTGTCATGGTTGTGCAGGTGTGCTACCAACTAATTCATCGCTTCATTTAGTTGTGAATCCCATTAATCCAGCAAGTGTATTTCTGAGTGGCAATGCATTTACCAAAGAATTATTTAGTTCATCAACTTTTGCTTTTGTTTCAGTTGAACCATTGAATGTAATTTTCATCTTATCTTTTGAAACTTGGTTAGCATCTGCGATAGGATTGTTTTCATCAGCCTTTGATTCTCATAAACCTCATTTTCCGTAGCTTCCTTTTAATTCATTAAGTTCACTTAAAACGGTTGCTAGTTTACTATTAAGTTCATTGAAATCAGCATAACCTAAATTTTTTGCAAAATTTTGTATCTTAGTTTCTTCTGATGTATTATCTGATTTGATTCTATCTGACATTCTAGAAAATAGAGCTTCTGAATAAGGTATTTTAGAATCTTGTTTAAAGTATTGATAGTATGAATCGAAATTAAATGCTGCTTTTAAAACTTCTTCAAGTGCTTTCTTTCTTTCAGGTGATGATCCGTTGTTTCTTGAAGAAATACCATAACCTCAACCACCGGCCGCCTGAATGTATGGAGCTCCATCATCAACAGGAACTACATTGAAGAATGATAGTGCATTTGCTGCATCTCTTGAGTTTTGAACATCTCATGTCCCAATTAATGCATAGTCAAGTTTTTTATCTTTCATTGCACTAAAAATAGTTTGGTTAACAACACCCATATCGCTTCCGTACATTGCTTGTAAGTCACCTTGACTTAATCCGTTTTTAGCTCAAACGGTTTCTTTGTATGCCTCTGGTGTCATTCCATAAGCTGCATGAATAATTGGATATAAAACATTAGCAACTTCTTTTAATCCATCTTTAAGTAATCCATGTCATTTATCACCTTTTACAAATCATGAAGAAACTTGTCCTTCATTATTTTTGTATAAGTTCTTTTGGAAGAATGATTGAGATAATGAATCTCCACCTAATTGATCTTGTTGCACTTGTGTGTATGAATCTCATGCTTTTTTAATCCCACCATATAAAATACCATTACCATATCAAAAGTCTTGTAATCTTAAGACTAATTTACCTTTTTCAACTAGTTCTTTCAATGTATCTGTATCTTTATTTGTAAGTTCAGTTCTTGTGTCTGCTTCATCTTTGTTTGAAGCTAAAATAAGACCTTCTTTGTTATGACGAACTGCTAAAAATTTATGTGTAGGTTTCTGATTTTGTGTACCGTTAATAGTTCCGAATTTAACAATATCGGCTTTTTGGTCATCAGGTAGCGATACAACTTTGTTTAAATCATCTAGTACTTTTGGTGTATCGTTTACTTTATCTCCAAAGAATGTATCTAAGTCAGCTAAATAATTATTTTGTGCAAATTCTGTAACACGGTCTTGAGGTAAATAGAAAATATCAGGAACAGTTGGGTCGTTTAATCCTTGTGTACCAAGGTTTAATGCATCGAAAACACCTTTTTGAATAAATTCAAGTGTAAATCCATCTTTTGTGTGTGAATCAGAAGCATCAAAAAGTTTCTTAACTTCATTGTAAAAGTCCTTTTGTGTTCCATCCACAGCGATGTAAATTTTCTTAGAACCTTTTCCGGTGTCTTGTTGTGCTGAACCACTTGTTCCACAAGAAACAGCAACTCCTACTGCTCCAAGCGATAATAATCCACCTGTATAAACTAATGCTTTTTTTATTTTCATATTTCAATATTCCTTATCTATTGTTAAGTAATTACAGGATTATTCAAATGCAATTTCATTTTTTTGATATGCAATAAAAGAAAAAATAATACAAATTGGTGAGAGTAATAACAAACCACTTATACAAGCAACATAACCTATCCAGTGATTAAATTCTGTTTTTGACATTATATAAATTACATGAATAGTTATTAAAGCAATCGCTAAATAATTTATTACTAATACAGCAAGCATTATACGTACTCAATAATTTTGCAAGGTTTTGAAAAGTTCAACATTAAAAACATTAGGAGATTTACTGAGATTGATAATAATTTGGATAAAAATAATTTCTATAATAAGTACAACAATGTTTGCAAAGAGTAAAAATAAATATTCTAAGATTTTTGGAGTATATTTGCGTTCAAGTGGTAATTTACCTAATCAAAACCACATAAAACGAGTTTTAAATGGTGGTTTTGAAAAATGTATATTTTTCTTCATAATCCTGATTAAATTATAATATAGCAATACAAAAAACACATAATAATTGTGAAAATATGATATTAATTCCTTTGATAACTTGATATGTCAAGATAGTTGTTCCATAATTTACTTATTTATAGATAGATTACAACAAAACAATTTTATTTTTTTGTAAATAAATTGGTTTTGTTGAAGAGTTATTATTGATTTTTAATAAAGTTAATAATAAAGAAAAATACACTTTTTAACTCATATATAAGCAACAAAAGTGTATTTTTATCTCGTGTAATAATAATATATTTCAAGGTTATTTATATTATAAACAGAAATTTTATTGTTTTTTAATCAAAAACACTCCGACTTTTATGTGTGAATCGCTTTTCAATGATTTTTCACTCATTTGAAAACTTTGATTGATTAAATCCTTATCAAATTTATATCCATCTTTTAGGTTAATCTCAAAACTACCTAAATTGTCACTATATACAACTAATAAATAATTTCCATCATGGTTATCTCTTAAGGTTAAATTATTAGGATAATTTGATGCATTTTTGATAATGTCTGATGGTTTCTTAATATATTTTATATCTTGATCTCTAAGTGATGGATATTGCTCGCGTAAATGGATTAATTTTGAAACTAATGCATATGCACCGTTTTTATCAGAAACTAATGATTCAACATATCCTTCACCTTTTGAATCCTGTGTTTGAATAATATCACTTCCTGATCTTTCATCCTTAAAATAAACTCTTTTATGCAAATCTTTCCATCAGTATGCTTCGCGAATTTTATCATCACCTTTACTTTTATCTCCACCTTGCATTAATATTTCATTTCCATCATATAAAATAGGTGTCCCTCCACGAGAAAGCAAAGAAAATAATGCCGCTAAATAACCTGCTCTTTCTTGATTGTTAAGTCTATGTGATGTTCCTAACGGTGATTTTGTTACATTTTTTTTATAATTTGCTATTCAACGATCGATATCATGGTTATCTAAAAACGGTAATCAATAACTCATACCTTCATCGTTGTTAAGATAATTGATTAAGTTTTTTTCCTCATCAGAATTAATAAACGGATGTATTTGATATTTATAATGATTTCCATCTAAGACACTTCCGAGAGCTTTATAATTTGACCTTCCATACATTAAATATTTTGATGCATCATAAACACTTTTTCATCATTCCCCGAACATTAATACTTCTTTATCAGAACGAGCAACATTATTTTCTATAGCTTGCTTAATTTCTTTATCAGATGCATCACGTCAATCAAAAAATAATTGGGATGTTTTTGATCCATCACTATCGGTTGGTTTATGTGAATTTTCGCTACCAAAATAATGGTAAAAAGCATCATAACGAAAACCATCAACACCTTTTTTGATTCAGAATTTATGAATGTATTCTATTTCTTTTAAAACATCCGAATTAGTTAAATTTAGATCAGGCATCCCTTTTCAGAATTTTGCTGCATATCTTAGATTTGTATCAGGTTTTGGGTTTTGATGATAATTAATATTTTTAAAGATTTTTCTTACATCTTTGTCTTCACCATAATCTTTATCGTTTGTTGGTTTGTTATCATAAAAATAATAATATTTTTGATATTTTTTATCACCATCTAAAGCTTTTTGAAACCAAGGATGTTCATAAGATGTATGATTTAAAACTATATCTAAAACAACTCTAACTCCTTTTTCGTGTGCCTTAGTTATAAAATTATCAAAAGCTTGCATTCCACCAAGTTCAGGAGCAACAGCAGTATAATCGATAACATCATATCCATGATATGATGAAGACGGATGAATTGGTGATAGATATAAAGTGTCTATTCCTAGATTCACGAAGTAATCCAAATTATTAGTTAAACCAATAAAATCACCAATTCCATCATCATTTCCATCAGCAAACGAATATACAGTTAACTGATACATTACATTCGATTTTGCTTTAGCGATAAATGGAGCTTGAAATTTTGCATTTTGATATTCATCTTGGTAGCTTAAGTTATTCAAACTTTTTTGGTTTTCAGCGACAAATTCATCATTTCCTCACCCTTTTAATCTTTTAACAGTTGATACATCATCATTTTGTTGACTGCATGAAATAGCAGTTGCAATAAATGCAGTTGATGTTAAAAATAAAAATTTTTTTATTCACCATCTATGTCTCATATTTACTCCATTAGCATAAAAAATCTACTATAAAGTAGATTTTAACTTCCTTTAGCAAGATTTAAGATATCTTTTCTTAATACTTCAACTTTATCGAAATTACCTTTATTTTTTTGTCAATTTGATATCAATTCATTAAGTTTTTCAGATGAAATTTTGTTGTTCTTTTCAAGGATATCAAGGTTTTTTAGGATTTGTTGCATTGATGATGATTCGAAATATGCATTATTAATTAATTTTAAAGAAGTTGCTTTATGAATTTCGTTTCTATAAAAATTTACAATGCTTTTTTGAAAACTTTTTAAAGTGTTAGAAGCATTTTCGTGTAGTTGTAATTTACCGATTTTATCAATGTAATCCAAACTTTTCTTCTTACTTCTTTCAATAAATCCATCGTTTAGTTCTTTTAATAAAGCATCAAGTTTAGCTATTTTTTGATCATTAGTAAGGTTTTTGTCATCATAAAAACCTTTTACTCTTGTGTCAAAACTTAATGCTCAATCAGTATCTTTTGGATTACTATTAATTATACTAATTTTAGTATCTAAAAACTGCTTATATGTTTGACGTAATTTACTTACATCTTCTGGAAATGATTGTACATATTTTAAATTATGTGTCGGTATTGCTATAGCAGCTGAAACACCAGCAGCGCCTAAGACGAATCATGAACCAATAAGCACATTTTTCATAATATTACTTTTCTTTTTGTCTGTCATTATATTCCTTATATTTAATAATTATACATTTTTATTTTATATATACTTATCTATCACATTATTAAATTTTTTCTTTGATATATCAAGTCATAATCAATTTCATAATTTTTCTAATTATCTGGTAATGTTTACACCATATAATACACAAAACACAATATTTAATTATCTTTTAGTTTAAAATATAAATAAGGTAAAATTATAATGAAAGGAAAAATGGATAATAATATTGTTTTGTTTGGTATGCATAATTCGCTTAAACTTGCTCAAAAAGTTTCAGAAATTATTAATATACCACTTTCTAATGTAGAACGAACTGTATATGCTGATGGTGAAGTTATGTTGGTTTCGACTCCAACTGTAAGAAATAAGGATGTTTATATAATCGCAAGCACATCAAGACCTGTAAATGATAATATTATGGAACTTTTGATGTTTATTGATTCGTTGAAACGTGCTAGTGCTAAAACAATTAATGTATGCTTAAGTTACTATGGATATGCTCGTCAAGATCGCAAGGCTCGTGGAAGACAACCTATTACAGCCAAATTAGTTGCTGATTTGTTGCAAACAGCAGGTGTTTCTAGAGTAATTTGTGTGGATTTACATAATCCTTCAATTCAAGGTTTCTTTGATAAACCAGTTGATGATTTAAGAGGACAATATCCGATTGCAAAAGCTCTGAAAGCAACAGGAGAAAAATTTACAGTTGTTTCGCCAGATCATGGTGGAACTGTGCGCGCGCGTAGATTAGCTGAATTAATCGCAGAAAGTGTGCAAATATGTATCATTGATAAGCGCCGCACTGGTGTAAATCAAACAGAAGTAATGGGGATTTTAGGTAGTGTAAAAGATAAAAATGTTGTAATAATTGATGATATCATCGATACTGGTGGAACTATTTTAAAAGCAGTTGAAACTTTAAAAGCAAATGGTGCTAAAAAAGTTATAGTTGCTGCAACACACGGAATTTTTACCAAGGGTTTTGAAGTTTTTGAAAATCACCCTGATGTTTCTAAAGTAATTGTAACAGACAGTATAGATAATTATGAAATGTTAGACAAGTTCTTGAAATTGCAAATAGTTTCACTTGGTGAATTTTTAGGTAAAGTAATTAATGCATCATTAGTTGGGGAAAGTGTTTCAGAAATTTACCGCAGTTATGAAAAAGAAATAGCAAGTTAATTAGCATCCATAACACACTTTTGTGTGTTTTTTTATATTACAGTTTATCAGCAAAATTTATATTTTATGGATACCGTAGAAACTAAGGGACATAACATAATCCGTTATCGGTAGAATAATTATACTTTTTTTTTGACCTATCAAAATTTATTTTTATTCTTTTCTACCTTATTTTTACTTTTTTTAGCAATCAAATTTAATATCTTTGATATTAAATTACACGGGTGTACGTACACGCTACTTTAAAGTGCAAGAAAACGACGCTAAAATACCTAACGGCATCGCTATGAAATTTATAAAATAGAATATACATAGTATATTCTAAAATTTCAGTTTTCTTTTAAAAAAGGTAAAAACACTTTAACCTAATGTACACACTATTTTAAAAACACCAAAAATTGTTTTAAGTAATTATCAAAATACACCCCGTAGGGGTGAACACTAAAAACTTTTAGTAAACAAAAAAATATTTAGAGAAAACTTTTATATAAACACTTTTAAATTACCTTTATTTATACCTTATCATATGCTATATATTAAACCCTATTAAATTTTGATAAATTTATC
>NZ_JBTHHH010000017.1:0-26885 GCF_054353815.1 Mycoplasma sp. AC1221
AAACTCTCGAAAAAATTGACTGTCATGTTTTATATCTAGTTTTCAAAGAACTTTTACTTATAGTAAAATATAAGCAATAATTATTATATCGCAAACAAAAATAAACAAAATTATTTTATTTTTTGAATGCTTAACTATTATATGATAAAAAATAAAAAATAAAAATTTTATTTTATATTTTCTGAATATATTAACTCTAAATTTTTTAATTTTATTAATTCAAATCCTTTATAATCAATATTCATATCTTTTAGTTTTATAAAACTTTTAAAGTATCAAACATTAAACGAAAAAGAAATAAAAAAGAAGATTACAAAGAAACAATAAAGGAGAATATCTATGAATTTTTCATAAAATTCATTTTGTAAATATTTTAATAAAAACATCAAAGAGATAAAAACAATAAGATAAATTATATAAAAAGTAATCATCGAAAATGTCAATCGCATTAATCTTAACGAATATTTGCAATTTATGTATTTATTATAATCATTGAGATTACAGCTTAATCGATATGAATCTAATAAGATGTCATCATAAATTAATGGAACAAAGATGAATATTGCTCTTTTTACCTTGTTATTGAATTTTACCTTATACATTAACTTTGTTAGAAGTATCGCTCTCATTACATAAGATATAATCAAAATTAAAATAATTATCAAATATTCAATAATGTTTGTTTGAAAGATGTAAAAATTAATATTCAATTCATTAGTTAGTTCATGTGATAGTTTACTAAGAATAAAAATTGATAGTAATAATCCTAAAATTAAAATAGTCATCATTATAATTAATATCCAACTTGTAATCGGTACCATTAATTCGATTCACTTTTTAGTTTTCTTTTTCATTTAAAAATTATAAAATATTAATAACAAAATAAAACTATTTAGGTAAATTATGAAAAAATTAAAAAAATATATGTTGATTCATTCATCGCTTATTGCTGCTTCTGCAACTGTGATTGGGGTAGTTTTATTTAGTGATATAGGTATTTTTGCAAACAAAAGCACCGACAAATTAAATGATTCAAAAAATCAAAAGCAAAATTTTGTTAATTTTGATATCGACACAAATTCAAAACTTGATTTGCTTAATAAGCAGAATCGAGCAGATATTAATATTTATTTCACAACCCGTGGAACAGATGTGTATTATGATTTAATTCGACTATCAATGCTATCTAAGAGTGAAAATTATTTTTTTGTTTTACCTAATAATTCGCTTGTTCAAAGTAGAACGGACGCTAAATTATTAGAGGATTTTTATAACAGGCAAAGAGTTGATGTAAAAAATAAAAATTCTAAAGTAATTAAGATTAAAAAAGGTGAAGATGAAGCAGTTTTATCACAAGTTGAACATATAATTAATTCAAATCCATACAAAAGAATCAACATTTGAACTAATTCTAATAATTTTGAACGTTCTGTTGATTATGCTAATTTATCGACTTACAAAAATGTGCAAATTAACGGATTAAATCAAGATACATCAATTGGTTTTAGTATTTTATATAAAGGTTTTGATCCAAAATTTCGCAGTGAATATTTTGATTCAACAAACAAGGTTTGAAATTTGTATAAAGGAAAATTCTTAAATTCATATAATCAGTATCTTTTATCAATAAACTTTAATCATATTAATTATTATTGAAGCACATCTGAAATAGCCAACAGATTTAATGAAAATTATCTAAAAAATAATTTTGCTTATTTTAATGATGATAATGAAACTTTGAATAATTTGCTTACTAAAACAAAAAGTTCTGATAATAAATACTTAATAACTTATTTTACTAATATTATTGGAAATAATTGACAAAAAACTAGAGATATAATTGAAAGTGATATTTATAAAAATAAAAAGAAACCCTTATTAGTTTTAGGTCGTGGAAGCAAAAGCGATTTTAATGATTTAATAACTGTTGTAGCAAAATATGCAAACGATTATAATATATATTATAAATCAGATCCGGGTGCTGATGCAGTTTATAAAGATATCGATTTATTGCTTCATCCAGGTAATAAAATTTCATATACACAAAATACTTACATAAATAATGTTGTAACAACACAAAAACAAGAATATACAATTTCACAAAACACTATCGTAAGAACAATTGATAACTTTTTAAGTTATGAAGACTTAATTAAATATCATGCAAACCAACCAGATGGTTTTTGATTTAATAAATATATAAGTTTTAAAGAAGATGATGATAATTTAAAACTAATTAACAACAAACGTAATGAATTTAGTGATTTTATCGGTTATTTTAATGTTGATAATGTTTATATTTCATCAGATTCTAATAACAGTAAAATCAGAAATATGTTTCAATCGCAATTAGATAAATTGATTTCTTCTATTGCAACAGAAAACTACAAAATCGATATCAAAACAGAAGCAATAAATATCCCAATTGACCAACTAAAACCCAGTGACTTTATCTTTTCAAGCAATGATAACTCTTTATTTGTAGTTCCTGCATTAAAAGATATTAAAATCATAAATTTTGATCGCTCAAAAAAATCAATTACATTTAAATATCCAGTAACAGTAAGAATTTTTGTTTGAACTAACAGCAGTATTTCGAAAATATATGAAAATTTCAAGGATACTCGTGTTTTTAATCAGTTAAAATAAATCATTTAAGTCCATAAAACAGACTTAAATGATTTTTGTTATACTAAACCTTTGTTCTTCAAGGTTTTTAAGGTTTTTGCACTTACCCGTAGTTGCATTTTTTGACCACCAATTGTTACTCTTACTTTTTGTAAGTTAACATTGAATTTTCTTTTTGAAGCATTCATAGCATGTGAACGTGTATTTCCTACCATTGGACCTACACCAGAAATTTGACATCTTCTTGACATAATAACCTTTCAATCAAATTATTTACGTATTTTTAATGCTTCAGTTATTTTTTTGTATTCATTAAAATCATTTTCTTTTAGGTGTTTTAATAATACTTTACGTTGTGAAATTTTTGCTAAGAATCCTCTTCTTGAATGGTTGTCTTTAGGGTTTTTTAAAAAGTGTGGTTTAAGTGATTCAATATCCTCGGTTAAAATTGCTATTTGCACAGATGCATTTCCTGTGTCTTTAGCATTCTTACCAAATTTTTTGATTAATTCAGCTTTTCTTGCTTTAGAAACCATAATAAACTCCTTTATATTATGTTTTATCCGAGCTAAAACTTCTTTATAACCCAGAGTAAAATTTATGTTCGCAATAAAATTGCTTATTTATTATAACATATCCTATGATTTTAAAAAAATGTTTTTCGCATTAACATAGTCTTCTTCGGTAATCTGGTCTTCATCGTTTGAAACTATAAATCTTAGTTCTGAAATTATTTCTAGGACAACATTACCAACTATTCTTTCAATTGAATACATACTTTGTTTTTCAACTAATTTTAAAAATATTGAATTATCTTTTGTTTTGTGCATAATAATATGAAAACCAAAATCATTTGCATATAAAATCGCAATATACAAACCTGCTGGAATCACAATAACATTTTCCGGATAATGAAAACCTTTGTTATTTAATTCACCTGAAACAAGATAACCAAACGGAGAAACCATATTAAGAAAACGAAACTTACCGTATGCTAAACCTTCTCTTAAAAGTTTTGTGCTTATTTTTACATTTTTAATTTTATATATTTCAACAACACAAACATTTGCATTAGGTAAAATATTTGCTATATCGTCTGCTTTTCACTGTGCTTGATAACCAAATTTAAAGTCTTGACCAACTGCAATATTAACTTTTTTATCAGATGCTAATTTATGTAGGAATTCTGGTCCACTTAAGTGTCTTACATCATTAAAATGAAGCTCAATAATCGCATCAACATTCATTTTTGACATCATTAAATATCGATCGTTATCATTTTGATAAAGTTTTTCGTTGCGATATTTATAAATATCGTTACAACTAAAAGTCACAATAATTTTTCTACCTGGATTATTTGCTATTTGCTTATATAACTGATAGTGTCCTAGGTGAAAACTTTGAAAGGAACCGATAATAAAACTATCACCATCTTCAGCTTTAAAATCATCTAGTGTATAAATAATAAGTTTGTCCATTAGATTAAATGTAATTCTTTAAGTTTTAAATAAGCCCCATCAAATTCACAGTCTGCTGCTATATCTGAAGCTACAGTTTTAATTTTATCACTTGCTCGTTCCATTGCTACACCATAATACACATCCCGAAGCATCTCAAAATCATTTGCACTATCACCAAAAGCAATAACATTATCCATTGAATAACCTAAATGCTTAGTTAATTTTTTTAATGTTGTGCTTTTGGTTATATCAATTGGATTGATAAAAAAACCTCTTGATCACCTTGATGAAATTTCAACTTCCATTTTTTCATCTTTAATAAATTTTTCCATTTTCTGCGATAATTCATATGGTTTATCTGTGTTTATAGTTATAACATATAAATCACTATTACTTAATAATGCTTCTTCGTAGTTTAAATAATTTTCTTGAAAAGGACGAATAAATCATGAATCAGTTGGAGTTTGTGGAGACTTATAAACTTTATCAAAATCAGTAATTAAAAATCCTTTTATTTGTGTTCCGAATGCATCGTATAACTTAACTACATCTACTTTTTTAAGGGTACTTTTATATAAAAATTCTTGTTTTTTTACATCTCAAATAAATGCACCATTTGCACCAATAAAATAATCAACATATTTTAGTTGTTCAAAAAAATCTCCAATTGTAGCAAACTCACGAGCAGTTGCTAAAACACTTATAATATTATTTTCTTTAAGTTTTTTAAACATTGTTTTGATGTTTTTTGAAAATTTTGTATTTCCATTAGGTAAAATTGTTCCATCTACATCGAAAACTGCTATTTTTATTATATCCTTTAAATTTTTCATTTCAGCCTTTCTAAAAATACTTTTTTAGGAAAAAATATTTTGTTTCTTACTTGTCCTACTGATACAATTTGGTTTTGTGCATCAGATCACATTAAAATCCCATCATCATAATCACATTCAAACTCTCTACCATTAATTAAATATTTATACTCATTTTCTGTATATTTAAGTATATTATAATCAAATAAATTAAATATGGATATTTTCTGATGCTCTGTTGGTTTCAAATCATCAATATCTATATTACCTACTTTAATTCGTTTTAACTCTGTCATTATGCTGCTATTATTAAGTTGTTTTGCTATATCTTCTAATAAAACCCGAATATATGTACCATTTGAAACCAAAAAATAAATTGTGTATTCTTGATTTTCATAATCAAAGTCAAGTATTTTATAATCAATTACTTTAATTTTATGAGGCTTCAATTCAATATCTATACCTTGTCTTGCTAAGTCGTATGCTCTGCGTCCTTGGATTCTTTTTGCACTATATTTAGGTGGAATTTGAAATTCTTGTGTACATATTATATAAACTGCTTGCTGTAAGTTATCTAAATTAACTTGTTTTACATTCTCTTTTTGGATATCACCATTTGAATCTAATGTATCAGAACTATAACCAAATTTTGCTTTAGCAATATATGCTTTATTTTTGTTAGAAATATAATCTAAAAGTTTAGTATCTGAATCAGTAGCAACAATCATTAAGCCACTTGCTAATTGATCTAAAATTCCACTATGTCCTATTTTCTTGACACCTAATTTCTTCCCTAAAGCTCTAATTTCACGATTTGAATAAACACCTGATTCTTTAAAAAATTTATAAAACATTTTCCCCTTTTATATTTGGATATTTTACTATATTTAAACTCATATATTTACATTTTTGATTTTTTTAAAATTTGGTACTTTATAATCTTAATTTACAGCAAAAATTGCTCAAAAGTGCTATAATATAACACAATATGGATATGAAGCAGCAACAAAAACAACCAATTATTATTTTTTCAGGGCCAAGCGGAGTAGGAAAAGGAACAATTGAGCGATTGTTATTTGATTTTGACGAACTTAATCTTTCACTTTCCTGTTCGGCTACTACGCGGATGCCACGTAATGGTGAACTAAATGGAATACACTATTATTTTTTGGATGTTGAAACATTTCGCAATCACATACGAAGTCGTAAATTTGTTGAATTTTCATATCATTTAAACAACTATTATGGAACTTTATATTCTGAACTTGATAAAATACACAAAAAAAATAAAGTTCCTTTCCTAGAGATAGAAACTACGGGTGCAAAGCAAATAATATCTAAATTTTCTTCTGGTGAATTAGCAAAAAAATATAACTTAATTACCATCTTTGTATCCCCACCATCTATTAGTGATTTAAGAAAAAGAATTTTAGGTCGTGGAACTGAAAATTCACAGACTTTAAAGGAACGCCTTGCAAAATCAGAACTCGAACTTGCAGAATCACACATCTTTAGATACAAAGTAATAAACGACATTCCTGAAAGGGCAGCAGAAGAAATTCGATCAATTTTACATAGGGAGCTTATGCTTGATTAAATTTATATATATAAGTGATAAGGGTACGGTTAGAGAAAATAATGAAGATTGTGCAAAAATATTTGCAAAAGATAACTATTTTTTCGCATTACTTTCTGATGGTATGGGTGGTCATAAGTATGGTGATGTAGCATCTAATATAGTTATTAACTATTTAAGTTCTAATTTTGGTAGAAACTTTGTTTATACATCATCGATTCAAACTAAAAAATTTATTGAAGATTCTATTGCAACTGCTAAAAAAGAAATGAAAAAGATTGCTGCAAAAAACAAAGAAATGGAAAATATGGGTACCACTTTAGTAGGCTGCATCGGAATTCCTGAACATAGAAAAATTTTTATTTTTAATGTAGGTGATTCTCGATGCTATTTTTATTTGAATACCAAAAAACTTATAAAAGTAACAATAGATCAAAACCTTGCATCACAATGAAAAAAAAATGGATATGACTACCATAATAATAAGAACGAGAAATATGCTCGTTATTTAACAAGTGCAATAGGGCCTAATATTCCTACTACAATTGATATAACAGAAATTAAAGATAATGAATATGATTTGATCAATAAAATAATGCTCACATCTGATGGGGTCCATGAGTTTGTTGAACATATTGATTTGGAAGCTTGTTTATCAAAGGATGATAGTATATCCAATATAGCAAATGCTATATTAGATCAGGCAATTTTAAATTCATCAAATGATAATATGACTATTGCTTTATTGGAGTTAGATAATGAAAAATAAATTCGAAATTCCACAAAATTCTAAAGTACATCGCAGTTATATAATAGATAAAATTATCGGTGAAGGTGGTATGGGTACGGTTTTTTTAGTTCATTCTAAAAAAACTTCCGATATTAATAAATATGCACTCAAATACCGTAAAGTTGACGATAATGATACTAATAAAAAACGCTTTTGAAACGAAATTAACTTACTTCAAAAGATAAAGCATAAAAATATTCCAAAAATTTATGATTATGAATATAATGATACCGAGCAATATTATGTAATGGAATATATGGAAGGTGAAACATTAGCAAAACTTCTTAAAGATTCACATGTTTTTGTTATCAAGAGAGCTAATAATTATATGAAACAACTTGCTGAAACAATTGAAGAATTACATGCACATAATATTATCCATCGCGATATCAAACCAGAAAATATCATTATTTCTTCTTCACACCATCTAAAAATATTGGATTTTGGTATATCAGTTACCAACGAAACACAAAATTTGACAAAAGCGCATTCGTTAATTTGTTCACCTTATTATGCAGCACCTGAGTTATCAAATGGTAGTAAAAACATTACTCCTGCAGTTGACATATATGCTCTTGGTGTTTTATACTTTCAAATGCTTACTGGACAACTACCATTTCGTGGCGATAATGCTGTAAATACAATAATGATGCATCAAAAAGATGCTTTCCCTGATATACGTCGCTTTAAGCATGATGTCCCAAATTCAATTGTAAATATTATCACTAAATCAACAGCAAAAGATCCAAAAGGCAGATACAAGACAATGAATGAGTTTAAAAAGGCGATAATTAAGTCTACAAGGAATGAAAATAAAATCGAACAACTTATTTCACCAAAAACAATGAAACCCAGAAAAACAGTTGCAGAAGTTGTTAGATCTCCGCTTTTTTTAGGTACTAGTATATTATTTTTAATAGTTGTGATAGTTATTTTTGCTGTTGTTTTTAAGGTAAATAACTTTATTTAATTATGAAACAAATCTATAAAATTTTTGAAGCAGTTTCAGGTATTTATAAACTTGTAAACAAGCAACAAGTTATAAAAGTTCCTGCTGCAGGTAAGTTGCGGTTTTTACAAAAAACTCCTGTTGTCGGTGATAATGTAATAATGGAAAATAATCAGATTGTTGAAATTTTAGACCGTCAAAACTTTTTTATTCGTCCTAAGGTTGCTAATGTTGATCAAATTTTTATTTTTATGTCGATAAAAGAACCTAAATTTTCAAGTTTTTTAGTTGATAAATATATGGCGATTATTGAAGAAAAACAAATTGAACCAGTTTTATGTATTAGTAAAATTGATTTAGATGAAGAAAATGCTAGAAAATGAGCAAATAAATATCAAAACCTAGGTTATCATGTTATTTTAATAAACAACAATAGTCCAAATTATTTAAACAAAATCGAAGAAATTACAGCAAATAAGTATAATTTATTTATGGGTCAAAGTGGAGTTGGTAAAACTACTACATTAAATAATATCGGAAATTTTAATTATCAAACCCAGGAAATTTCCAAGGCATTAGGTAGAGGTAAACACACAACTAGAACTATAAGCATAATCAAAATAAAAAAAGGCTGATTGATTGATACTCCAGGTTTTTCTTCATTGGATTTAAATCTAACACCAAATCAACTTGCTCACAGTTATAAATGTTTTTATAACTGATCAAAATTATGTAAATTCCGCAGTTGTTTACATCAAAATGAAGCAATAAATGATTGTACAATAAAACAAAAACTTCGGGATGGGGTGCTACCAGAATTTAGATATGAAAATTACTTAAAATTGTTATCACAATTAAATGAGGGGAAATAATGAATAAATATGTTACACCAAGTTTATTAAATGTTGATGCTAAAAACAGACTTGAATTAGCTAATAAACTTGTAGATGCAGGAATTAAATGAATCCATTACGATGTAATGGATGGAAAATTTGTTGAAAATACCGCTATAGAGATTGATGAAATTGAAAATATTGCTAAGAATGGTAAAAAACATCTTAAGGATGTTCATTTAATGGTTGAAAATCCCTATGATTATGTTGAAAAAGTAAAAAACTTCGTTGATATCATTACTTTTCATTATGAAAGTATAATAGATGATTTAGATAAATTTGATGATTTTTTAGAAAGAAATTTTCATGAAATAAAAATTGGTTTGGCTATAAAACCGAGCACACCTGTGGATGTTTTGCTTCCATATATAGATCATTTAGCACTTGTTTTAATTATGTCAGTTGAGCCAGGAAAAGGCGGACAAAAGTTCATTGAAACTTCTTTGGATAAAATTAAAAAATTAAAACTATATCGCCAGAAAGACTGTTTAGATTTTCTTATCCAAGTTGATGGTGGAATAAATAACATAACTGGACCTAAATCATTTAAATCTGGTGCAGATGCCTGTGTTGCCGGAACATATTTAGTAAATGAACCTACAAAAGAAAAAATACACAGTATCATCAAAGGATAATGTAATATAATATGAATATGAATGAAATCAAAACAAAAATATTAGAAAATTTAAAACGTTTATCCAAAAAGAAAGTTAATGAAAACGATGAAGTAAAATCATTAGAAATTGATTCGTTAGATTTAGCCGAACTTATCATTGATGCTGAAGATGAATTTGGTATTTCTATTTCAGATGAGGAGATATTGAATATTAAATTTGTTAGCGATATCACAAATTTAATAACTTCCAAAATACAAAATAAGTAAAGGTTTAAAATTGCTTATTTTGTATTTTTATATAAGGATTTTAAGACATAGAAAATATTTTTATCACTTTCGAAAAAGCAAAAAGAATATATTTCCTTAAAAAAATCGCGAAAATTTAATTTTTTGCTTGAAAACTTTTTTTTAATATTATAATTCTTATCGTAGTTAGTTATTAAATCTAACTACTTCAATATTATATTAAGGAGTTTTTATGACACGTTATTTTACAATTAATGTTTCATGTGCGTCATGTAAGTCACATATTGATAAAGTATTCAAAGAATACCCAGAAATTAAATATTCTGTTAATATTATGGAAAAAATGATTAAAATCGATGCTGATGAAGAAAAATATCCAGATGAGTTAATTGTTAAATTAGCAAAACAAGCAGGATACGATGCTGAACCAAATTAAAAAATTTTTAAATTGATTATGGTTGCCTAAAACAAATCTATGAGTCCAAGCAGTTATATTCATTCCTTTCTTAATAATAATTATTTTACATATTATTGGTATCTCCCAAGGTGTAGGACATGATTTAATTGTGCAGGCTAAACAAACCTGAGTTTATTTAGTTTTAGGTATTTTAGCAACATTTTTAGTTTTTGTAGTATCTATAAAGTATTTTACAAATTATTACCGTTTGTTTAAAGGTGATGTTGGAATGGACTTGCTAATAGCCATCGGGGTTCATTTATCATACTTTTATTCACTTATTTTAACCATTATTACACTTGCTACACCAAGAAAAGGTTATAATGTCTTAGAAATGTACTTTTGAGATGTACCGAGTGCATTATTGACCTTTATAGGAATTGGTCATTATTTAGAAGATAAATTAAAACGCAAGTCTAGTATTGGGATTAAAGAATTATTACAACTACAAAATCGTTTTGCTTTACTTGTGCAACCTGATGGAAGTACTAAAAAAGTAAGCACTCGTTCTTTAAAAATTGGTGATCAAATTATTGTTCCTAAAGGACAAAATATTCCAGTTGATGCAGTTGTTTTAGAAAATACATCTGAATTAGATATGGCATTTATCAACGGAGAACCAATTCCAAAAACAGTTGAACCTGGTGATTATGTTATTTCAGGTGCTAATAATATTACTACATCATTAAAATTACAAGTTCAAAAAACTATGGGTGAATCAACCTTAACAAAGATTATTGATAAACTTGAAAACATTGTAGATTCATCTTCAAAGATTCAGCGTCTTGCGGATCGGATTGTTAGATATTTTATCCCTGCTATTTTATCAATTGCACTAATTAGTTTTATCATTTGAACAGCAACACTTTACTCTATTAATAATTTCCCTAGTTATTTAGCAAAAGTTGATGGAGCAAATAATTCGGGTATATATTACGGAATCAAAATTGGTGTTACAGTTGTAGTTATTGCTTGTCCGTGTGCATTTGGGATTGCAGCTCCAGCAGCTATCTATGCAGCAAGTGGTTTGGCAAGCAAGAATAAAATCCTTTTTGCTTCGGCAGATGTTTATGAAAAACTCAAGAATGCAAAATATATTATTTTTGATAAAACTGGAACCTTGACACAAGGAAAACCAACTATCAAAAAAGTTTTAGGTGATCAAAGTTATCAAAACATTGCTCAATCATTAGCTTCTAAATCACATCACCCACTTTCGCAAGTTATTGCTAACTATCAAAGTTTTAATGCAGTTGAAATAACCAATGAACAAGAAATTCCAGGTTATGGTATCGTAGCAAATAGCAATGGAAAACAATATGAACTTGGTTCATACAAAAAGATGTTAGAAAAGAACTTTAACGATTTAGTAAACATCGAAAATTTTGAACCTTTTTCATATGTTGCATTAGCAGAAGATTCTAAAATTGTTATGATTTTTGCTCTTGGTGATACTTTAAAAGCTGATGCAAAAGATATGATTGCTAAATTCCACGAATTAGGTTTGCATGTTGTTATCGCTTCTGGTGATAACCAAGAAGTTGTTAAAAAATTTGCATCTGATTTAGGAATTCATACTTTTTATGGACAATTACAACCAGAACAAAAATTAGAATTAATTGAAGAATTTAAGAAAAAAGGTGAAACAATCTTCGTAGGTGATGGTTTAAATGATATTCTTGCGATAAAAACAGCGTCATTAGGAATTGCTTTTGCATCTGGTTCTGATCTAGTGAACTCTGCTGCTGATATATCTTTAATGACTAATGAACTGCAAGCTGTTTATCAAGCAATCTATTTAGCGAAGAAAACTTTAAAAGTTATTAAATTTAACTTCTTATGAGCTTTCTTCTTTAATTTATTGGCTATACCAGTTGCTATTAGTGGAATTTTATTCCCTTGATTAGCTGCTATAATTATGATTATATCAAACATTTTATTGCTTTCAAATACCTTGTATTTTAAAAATAGGACTGCAAAGAAATTAAAAGAAATGTCTGCTAATAATTTATCTATCGAATCAAAAGACTAACATTTGTTAGTTTTTTTGATTCGATTCATTTCATTAGTTTGTTTAAAAATTAAGTTATAATAATATTCCAAATATCAAAGGAAGATATGAAATCTATAGATAAAACACTTACATTTATCGATTTGTTTGCTGGAATAGGTGGCATCAGAAAAGCATTTGAAGATGATGATACCAAATGCGTATTTAGTTGCGAGTGAGATAAATTTGCTGCTAAGACATATTTTGCTAACTATAATGAAATTCCATTTGGTGATATTAGAAAAATAAACGAAAAAAATATTCCAAATCACGATATTCTTTTAGCAGGTTTTCCTTGTCAACCTTTTAGTCACATCGGAAAAAGACAAGGTTTTACACATCAAAGTCAAGGAACATTATTTTTTGATATTCTTAGAATTTTAAAACACTCAAAACCTAAGATGTTTTTACTTGAAAATGTCAAAGGATTATTAACAAATGATAAAGGTAGAACCTTTAAGATAATTTTGCAAAGTTTAAACGATCTTGAATACAAGACTTTTTATAAGATACTTAATGCACAAAATTTTGGTTTACCACAAAGACGTGAGAGAATAATTATTGTAGGTTTTAGAAAAGATTTAAATGTTAATAATTTTGAGATTCCAGAAGGAGACAAAGAAGTTAGAATACCAATTAGTGATATTCTTGAGAGAAGCCCGAATGGTTATTCAGTCACAGAACACCTACAGAAAAATTATTTATTTAAAGTAGATGATGGAAAACCGCAGATAGTAGACTTTGATAGCAATATCCAAGTTAATACATTATGTGCAAGTTATCATAAAATCCAAAGGCTTACAAATACATTTATAAAAGATGGAAAAACTGGTCTTAGAATGTATAGCGAATTAGAATTAAAGAGATTAATGGGGTTTCCTGATAATTTTATTGTCCCTGTATCAAGGACACAAATGTATAGACAATTTGGTAATTCTGTAGCAATTCCAATGATTAAAGCAGTTGCTGATGCAATGAAGAAAGTTATAAAAAGGTAATTTATATTTCTGAAATAATTTTACATTTTAATTGTATTGCTTTACCTTTCTTCTTAGATGGATATGTTCATAAAAAATGTGTGCCAAAATGTCCACAAATATTGTGTTTATCTAGTAAATCTATATATTCATCGATTGTATAAAAATAAATCATAGATGTATTATTATCAAAAGTTAAAATATGACTTGATCATTGTTTATTTAGAAACCCATTACCACAAACCCCACCTATTACTCATTTTGCTAATTTTTCTTTCAATAGTTTTAATATTGATGTTAATCTTCTTTTATTATCTTCGCCAAAGCTAGACAATGTTGGATTTTCTTGAAATATCTGTAATAGATTCTTTAACTCTTTATTTTGTGGACTTAGCACACTCACGAACGATTCTGCTTTATATTCATGTACAGTAACATTTTTTGCACTAGTTCTTTTGCAGTTTATAGTTAAAATTATAGACTCATTATTTAATTTGTTTATCTTCAGAATAATGTCAGTTTTAGGTTTTCCACCAGATGGTAATTTACCTATTTCAGATTCGTTAGATGTTGCATCTATAAATTTGATTTCTTCTGGTTTTATATCTATCTTGCTAATAATCTTATAAAAATATGGATAATTTAGTCCTGTAATTGTTTTATCTTTTTCTTTATATTTCTTTAAATTATCTGAATTACTTAATATTAATGAAATAATTTTTTCAAATGTTAATCCTTGCATATTCTTTTTAAAACCATCATTATAATCAAATAATGCTTTTTGTTCTATCTGTTTATAAAGATTGCTTTGATTCAATATTTCGTTAATAGCTGTCACTTCTTCTTTGAGAATATATTTGTTGTTTTGTCGAGCAAAGAGAAAACTTTCTTTCTCATCCACATCGTCTGAATATATTAAAAATGCTTTTTCAACTTGTTTATTTATTTCTTTTATATTAAATGCATCTTATTGTTGACCCTTTATTCTATCACTTCTCATTGATGTTGTAGAAAATATTATCCATTCTTTGTCATCAAGAAATTTTATAATAAACAGTGCATAAAACTGTTCGTTATTAATATAGCCTTCTTTACCGATTCTATAATTTACACGAAAACTCTTTATATAATTATTATTTTTACAAAAATTTAACAAATCAATTATGCTCTTCTGAGCATTATGACCATGTTTACTCTTATCTTTATTTGAAAACGACATATAACAACCTCTTTTATAAAGATTCAAATTTCTTTGTTTTATTATATCAATTTGAATAAATATAGATAGAAAAATCTAAAATAACTAATTTATATTTTGCTTATTTATGGTATAATAAAAAATATTAGGAGTATAGTTCAACGGTAGAACAACGGGCTTCAACCCCGTGTGTTGTGGGTTCGAATCCTGCTACTCCTGCCATTTTTTTATATCTTGAAATTATTGCAAAACTTGTATAATAAGCATATGAAGAAATTATACAAATTTGGTTTTATCGGGACTGGTGCTTGGGGTAGTGCTTTAGCAAATGTGCTTTCAGAAAATGGACATAATGTAATTATGTATGGTATTGATAAAGTTGAAGTGGATGATATTAATAACGGATATAATCAAAAATATTTTTGATCTTTACCTTTTTATGCACCAGATAAGATTAAAGCGACACTTGATTTTGATGAAGTAGTATTAAACAGTGAAAATATTGTTTTAGCAGTTCCGGCTAACACTTTAAAAGGGATTTTAAAACAAATGCATCATAGTTTAAAAAACCGTAAAGTAAATATTGTTAATCTGTCAAAAGGAATTGAAAGTGTTTCAGAAATGTTTTTTAGTGACTTTATCCAACATCGTTTTAAGAGAAATCTTAAGAACTTAGTTTCTTTAGTAGGACCTTCGTTTGCTATTGAAGTATTTCAAAAGGAAGTAACTATTATTAACATCTTAGGAACTAACAGTGATTATTGTCAAGAAATTATGAGTTATTTTAATAATCGGTATTTTCAACTTCGTCATCAAAAAAACGTCCTTGGAAGCGAGTTATTCAGTGCTTTGAAAAATGTTTTAGCTATCGGTTTGGGAATTTTATCAAACCACACTAATAGCAACAATACCGTTGCTGCGATTATAACAATAGGGGTGAATGAAATATTAGATATATATAAGGTTATCTCAGGAAATGATGATGTTAAAATGGGATTTGATTTTGCTGGTATTGGTGATGTTTTCTTAACCTGTAATTCTTCTAAGAGTCGTAATTATATGTTCGGTAATCAAATTTCCGAATTTGGTATCAGCAAAGCACTTGAAAATAATTCAAAAACCATCGAAGGATATCAAACTGCTAAAATACTTGCTAAGATGCTTAAAGAAAAGCAAATTGAAACCAAATTATTTCAAAGTATTATTGATATTCTCTTTAACAAAAAAGAACCTATATTATTAACTGATTTTCTTGTTAATTAAAAACACCAGATATTTCTGGTGTTTAATTTATGATTTTTTAAGACGACTTTCATATTTTTGTTTATATCAAGTTGTCTTTTTTAAACGATGGAGAAGAAGAACTTCTCCAATTTGTCATAATCCACCAAATAATCAGTAGACTTGCACACCTACCGAAAATAGGACTGTAATTACAGCAAATACAATCACCATAATCTTTTGGGTACGTTCTGATTTCTTTAATGCTTGTGCTTCTGCTATGGTATTTCTTTGCTTAACACCCTTGCGATTCAATAGTTTTGGAAGCAACTGTGATAACACTTGAATAGCAATTGTTAGAATCAGAATTCAAGAATATATGAATTCTCCACTTAAAATCTTAGTTCATGAAACAGAAGCAAAATTTAATCCTAATCAAGTAGTTTGTTTTATTTGTGGAATTGCTTGAATTACACGCCACATCGCAAGGAAAACCGGTATAGTTAATAAGATGCTACCAAATTGGTCAAGTGGACTTATATTATATTTAGAATATAATGCTTGAATTTCTTGGTTTTTCTTCATTTTCATTGCTTTGTTTTTTTCAAAACCAACATATTTTGCTTCAATTGCTGCTTTTTTAGGACGAAGACTATCTTGAACACTTTGCATCATTTTAGATCTAAAGGTGATACCAAACATAGTTAAACGAGTAATAATTAAAGCTAAAATGATAACAATGATAGATCCTCAACCTTTTAAATCAGGAATACCTTTGCTTATTCCTTGTGTAATTGCAGAAAGTGGATATACTATAAATCCGTAAAATGGACCATATGCTCAAGCTTCACCTCAATTAGTTATTGCTTGACTTGGATAATCACCTTTAAAAGGTATATCAATATCTCTTCTTTTTTCTGATTTATTATCTTTATTCTGACGTTGTCCTAAATCATATAAAATATTTTGCTCAGGGTTATACTTAGTAGCTGCAGTAGGTTCTGTAAAAACAGTACTTTTCCCTGTATCTTTATTAAAACTTTTAAAATCATCAGCATGTAAAAAACCTAATTGTGTAAGATATTGAGTCATTGTTGCTTGATAAACATCAATATAGAATTTTTCTGCTTGTGAAATTGGTATTCTTGGATTACTTTGTCCTTGTAATTTTTTTGCTAAGAATTCTAAATAATCACTAAATGACTGGTAATCTTTCAAAACATCCTTGTCTTTTTGTTTGTTTTCTGGTAAAACAGCATATTTATTAAAATTTGCGATAAATGTACTGTTTGGACCAAATGAAAAATTGTATAAGGTTTGGAGAACATCACGAGCAAATGCTAAATTAATAGTATTTTCTGTTAGTAAACCTGTATATTTTGGAACGGATTGTAAACCTGATAACCCTACTAAAATATAATTTCCATTTTCAACAGTAGGTATTTGTTTTTTAGAATCCTTTGTTTCTGGATGTGTAATTACCTGAACAAGTTGCTCATCTTTTTTTGATGCAAAAGTCAATAGGTATATATTAGTAATATCATTAGTATATTTATATCTAGTTGAGTTACTTGCTTGAAATAAGAATCTTCCGTTTTTTGCTATTAAACTAATATTATTTTTATCAGGATTTGCAACAACGTTTTTATTTTTATCATCATAATCATATCCTAAGTTTTTTATCACTTTCGGATCAGCGATAGCAAAAGTTGTATAATATTTTTTTATTTCTCCATATTCAGGTTTAGGATATTCTTTCTGTGCTTCTTTAATACTTCCATCCTTTTGCGGTTCTTTAACAGTGTATGTATCATCTTTTGATCAAGAATCAGATGTTTGTTTTTTTAGTTTTTCAAGAATATCTGGATTGTTTACTAGAGTGTTTATATCAGGAT
Source organism: Mycoplasma sp. AC1221 (assembly GCF_054353815.1). Classification (NCBI taxonomy): domain Bacteria; kingdom Bacillati; phylum Mycoplasmatota; class Mollicutes; order Mycoplasmatales; family Mycoplasmataceae; genus Mycoplasma; species Mycoplasma sp. AC1221. The sequence goes on from NZ_JBTHHH010000017.1 coordinate 17,769, forward strand.
TTATAGAAAGAGTTGCAAGTTCATAAGGAACGGTTTGTATTTTTCCATCTTTTGTAACATCTTTGTTGTCATTATCTTTGATGTTTATCTTTTGTTCTTTTGTGTCTTTTACAACAAAAGTATTTACACGTGGGGAAACTTCATCCTTGCTTGAGTAAAATTCAATACTATTTCCTACACTCGATGAATTTTTAAGAACGAATGATTGCACGCAACCTGTTACTGTTAAACCAAATAACAAAGTATATAAAACAATCTTAATTCATTTTCAAACTTTCTTTAGTGTATCTTGTTTTTTTTGTTGTTCCTTACCTTCTTGGTTGAAATAATTAAAATGATTTATTTTTTTCATTTTTCCTAAATTTCTCAAAGAGTTTAGCAATTGACTGCTTTTTAGTTGCATAATCATTTGCAATAAAATCTTTGCGAACAATTAACACAAAATCATAATTTAAATCATAAATCTTAATTTCATGAATAATTGCTTTAAGTTGTCTTTTATTATAATTACGACCGACTGCATTTTCAAATTTCTTTGGTACTGTAATACCTGCATGAAATGAAGAACTTTCTGCATAATAGATAACTAAATATTTATTAGAGACATATTTATTATTGTCAATTATTCTTTGAAAATCTCAGTTTTTTCTTAGTCGATATTGTTTTTTCATACAAATTATTATTTATCTGAAACTGTTAATCTTTTTCTACCTTTAGCTCTTCTTGCTGCTAAAACTTTTCTTCCATTTGTTGTTTTCATTCTAGCTCTAAAACCATGAACTTTGGCATGTTTACGTTTATTTGGTTGATATGTACGTTTGCTCATTCGTCCTCCTTTATAAATATATAATAAGCGTGAATAAATTATATAACAAATTTTTTTTTATCAAAGTAGCTTATTAAATAACAAAAACAACTATAATATAGCAGTAAAAATGGTATTTATCATATTATTAAAATCAATTAACAGTGTATAATTTACAAGAATGTATGAGGTTTTATGTTAGATATAAAATATATAATTAGTAATGAAAATGAAGTTAAAAAACACCTAAAAAATCGTAGATTTGATATGCATTTTTTAGATGCTTTTTTAACTTTAGCAAAAAAACGTGGGCATATTATGTATGAAGCACAAAGTGCTAAAAGTAAATTAACAGCAATTTCTAAGGAATTTGGTTTATATAAAAACAACCCCAAGAAACTTGCTCAAATTAAAAAAGAGATTCAAAAAATTAAACAACACCAAAGTTTATTAGACGAACAAAGTAATGAACTTATCGCAAAAATTACAAATATGCTGCTACAAATCCCTAATTTACCTACGAATGATGTCCCTGTAGGTAGAGATGAAAATGATAATGTAGTTATTGAGAAATTTGAAAACCTTGGTAGAGGACTTGTTTCAGATGTGTTGCCACACTATGAAATTGCGAAAAATTTAGATATCATCGATATTGAAAGAGCAGTTAAGTTATCTGGTTCAAGATATGTTATTTATAAAAATCAAGGAGCAAAGTTAGTTCGTGCATTAATTAATTTTATGCTTGATTTACACTTATCCAAAGGATATACAGAGTTTAACACACCAGTGATTGTTAAAGAAACTGCGTTATATGGAACAGGACAGTTACCAAAATTCCAAGAAGATTTATACAAAATTGAGGGTGTTAACGAATATCTAATCCCTACTGCTGAAGTTACATTAACTAATATTTATAATAATGAAATAATTAATCTTGACAAACCTTTTAAGGCGACAGCATATACTGAATGTTTTCGATCTGAAGCAGGTAGTTCTGGAAAGGACACCAAAGGAATCATAAGACAACATCAATTTAAGAAAATTGAATTAGTTAAAGTCGTTAATGCTGAATCTGCTTGAAATGAATATAATCAAACCGTTTTAGATGCAGCAGATGTACTAGAAAAACTCGAAATTCCTTATCAAAAAGTTCGCTTATGCACTGGTGATTTAGGTTTTTCAGCAAAAACCACAATTGATTTAGAACTTTGACTGCCATCAGAACAAAGATTTAGAGAAGTATCTAGCATAAGTTATTTTGGTGATTTTCAAGCTCGACGTGCGATGATTCGTTATAAAGATAATGATGGTAAAACAAATTATGCTCATACAATAAATGGTTCTGGTGTCGCTGTAGACCGTCTTATTGCTGCTATTTTAGAACAATACCAAAATCCTGATGGGAGTGTTTCGGTTCCAAAAGTTTTAATCCCTTATATGAGTGGAGTAGAAAAGATTGAAAAACAGAGTTAAAAAACCATATGTATTTGCTTTTGATTTAGATGGAACCTTACTACAAAGCAATAATAAAGCACACATTGATACAATCAAGGCACTTAAAAAATCAAAAGAACACGGTCACATAAATGTAATTGCTACAGGGCGCGGAATCACTAAGACATTACCTCTTTTAGATTCAAAAGCAGTTGATCATATTGATTATTTAGTTTGTTCTAACGGAACTGCTGTATATGATATAAAAAATCAAAAAGCCTATATTTTAAATAGTTTAGATAAAGATATCTTTTATATAATGAGAGATATTGCTAGCAAGCATCAACTTATCATAACTGTTGATACACATAATTACAATGCTACCGCATTACCTAATAATCAAAAACCTCACTGAATTACAGATGCAAATATAATGGATATGAACATCTTAAATCAAATCAGCATCGAAAAAATGCAAGAAGTTATTGAAAATAAAGATGTCCAAATTGTACAAATAGCACTGCGTAATCCACTTAAAAGCGCTAAGGAGATTACGGATTTGACTAAGAAATTGCTTAAAGATTTTGAATGCAATATATATCTTACCAACTCAATATATACAGATGTAAATCCGATTAACACCTCCAAGTTAATCGGATTAGAATATTTGCTTAATTTACTAAATCTTACAACTAAAAACCTTGTCACCTTTGGTGATAGTGGAAATGATATTGATATGACGAAACATGCTTCTTTAGGAATAGCTATGGGTAATGCTACAGCAGATTTGAAAGATGTTGCAACACACATCATTAATGACCATAACAGTGCAACAATTGGTGAATTTATTACTTCATTTTTAGCAGAATAAAAACAAGGTACTTCCTTGTTTTTATTCTGCTAGCTTTTTTCTTCTTTGATAATCCATAAAACTAAAGATAAATTGAATACCAAATAAAATAAATGAAATAATTTGTCACACAATACCCCCAACAAATGCATATTTATGCATAGCAGTTGCTGGATTAGAGATGTTTAAAGCTCAGAAAATAATTCATACAGTATTATTTAATTCATAAACTAAAAACATATACGGTGAAACTCCTTCTCATGAATTTGTTTTAATTGAGAAAATCATCTGTGGGATAAACGCTAAGGTTGTAAAAGCAGGGAAAATAAATCCCATAACTGATTCGGTGTTCGGATCTCATAAATAAACAGGAGTTTTAAATGAATTTGTTATTTTTAGAGCAATAAAGATAAGAGCAATAATTCAAGTAATTACTATTGCACCCATTCCAAAATATTTTATACGACTATCAAACTCATCTTTATATTTATAAAGTAAGATAATCATAGTTCCGTATAAAAATACCCCGACTGTATTAGCTACAAAAGTGCTTAATAATTTTTCATTTCCAAGCGATGATCATATCAATCAAAGTAGAATCCCAATCTGAAAGACTCAAAATGAAAAGAAGTTTACATTTCCGGTTTTACGGGTTTTGATTTGGTTAATTAGTTGTGGGACACCTAGCGATGCAACCACTACGGCTACAATTCAACTAAATGTATGAATTGATATTTCTAATGGATTCATAGTGCTATTATATAATAAAACACACTAATGTGTGTTTAAAATTTCTAATATTTTTTCTGTATCACTGTTACCTGAAATTTGTTGGTATGTATTAATTGCTACATCGTCTCCAAACAGCACCTGCAACACTTTATATGCAAGTTTTTCAGCAGCAAATGCAGATTTACCTGAAATAATATTCTTATCAATTACGATACTTTCATCATGATAATTAATACCTTTTCGAAATTCCCGACTTCATTGCGATGGGTATCCAGTGAAATCTTTCTTTTTAATTATTTGATGTTCTGCTAAAACATTAGGTGCATCACAAATAGCCGCCATATTTTTATCTTTATTAATTCATTTTTGTATTTTATCTAATGCATCCTTGTTTTCTCTAAGAGCTTGTGCTCCACGTCCACCTGGAATGAAAACAAAATCATATTCATCTAAATCTATGGTTTTGTCTATATTTTCAATTTTAGTAAAACCAAATTGTCCGCTTGCCTGAGTTAAAAACTTGTGATAAAAAGTTATTTTATCAAACATATTGGACTTTTTTCAAATTGATAACGGAGTCACAAGTTCAATATCATTAAAATTATCTTCAATAAAAACTAATAAATTCATTATTTTTTTCTCCTAATCATCTTGCGATATACTAAGTATAACATTCAAGCAAGCGGAATTAAAACAACTAAGATAAAAATGATAATATACAAAATTAATCATGCTTTATTTTCAGATTTCTTGCGATTTTGAATTAATTCTTTTAATTTCGCTGTTGCATCATCGCTTCCAAGTTGCAAATCAATATCTTGAATGCGTTTTTTATCATATAAAAGTACTGCTATTAATAAACCTGTTAATCCTAGTTGCACAACCAAGTCAATAATTAACATAGTTTTTACACTTCCAAAAGCTTTATCCAAAGCTTCTTGGAAGTTTATAGCAAGATAAAAATTAGTATGAATTCCTGATGCTTGTGAAGGTGGTGTGCCTATTTCTAATGTTTTTGCTGACCATAAACCAAAGATAATTAAATTAAATAAGACAAAATAAGTTGTAAAAAAGAAATAAATTCACTTTATGCGTAAGGCTTTTAAAGATAAATTTTTAAATGTTTCAACAAACATGCTGCTTGAAGCTGCATCACCTTTTGCATATGATTGTCGAAAACTATTTTCAGTCTTCTTTCAACCCGAAATCCTTATCAATCCTTTTATAGTTAAAAAAGCTGATAATAAAAATAAAAATGAAAATACTATATATAAAGCAATCCCTGAATATGGATCATCTAAAGATTTCAAAACAACAACCAAAATAATTGCTAAGACAGATAAACCCCAAATAATACCTCAAAAAATTGCACTAATTCTACGAATAAAAATTTCTTTTTTTATGATTTTCTGAGTTGCTGGATTTAGCAAACCTTTTGGATCACGATATTTAACTTCTTCTTTAATTTCACTTTTCGAATCCATTTGAAGTTGTACAGTTTTAGCAACTAATTCATCGGAATTATTTTTAGGTTTAAACATAATTAACCTTTATTTTTAGAAAAATCATATGTTGCGATAAAGTTAGTTAGTGCATCTACTGTTTTTCTAACATCAAATTTATTGCTACTATTTGGATCAACTTTTTCATATGCACTTGAGATAAATGCATTTAAATCTTTTTTGGCATCCGAATTTATTTTATCAATTATCTTTTGAGCAAATGCTAGTTGTGTCTGGGCCGCTTTATCTAAATTAGGTGAAACATATTGTTCATAAATATTTTTTAAATTCTCTTCGTTTGTTATATAGTTTGTAGCAATTTCTTTTTTCTTTTGATCATTTGCTATATTATATTCAACTTGCTCAGTCTTAACTGCTTTTATGATATCATCAGTTAACTTTTTATCAAAATTTTTGGTAAGAAAATCAAGTGAATTATTTTCTCTAGCCTTATTCAAAAATGTTTTTCTAAGTCTTTCATCATTTATAATTGGAACTAATTTATTTGCAACTTCTTTAATTTTCTCTTGATCTTTTGGTGTAATTTGATCAGGTGCTTTTTCTAAGATTTTTTGAATATCTCCTTGGCTGCTAAATTCTGATGCAAGGTCTAAGATATTAATAATTTTTGGAACTAAGCCACCGTAACTTTCACCTTTTCCACCGGTCATCAAATAAACTGAAAACTTGGATGCTTTAGATACTGATGAATTTTCAGGAGTAGATGAAGAAAGCACATTAGCAAATAATAAGGTTCCTGGTATCCCGACTATCATATTTCCTAATCCGCCTGCTAAAAAACGAATTAAAAAATGTTTTTTTGGTTTTTCTTGTTTAATTACTTTATATTTTTTACGTGAATAAAAAATATGAATAAAGAAGATAATAACAACTCCTAAGAACCTAACAACTCAATATGTTATCAATGCAACAAGAGTAGCAAGCAGTGGAATAAATCTGCGAATATCTGAATCATCTATTTTTTTTGTAGCAACCGTTACACTAACTATAGAAGCAATTATCGATAAAATAATCGCAGTTATTTTAACAGGAATATATTTTCAGTTATATAAAAAACCAAAACCAAATGAAATAATAATTAGAGCAGCAACCATAACTGGGATTCATACACTACCATCGATTGATTTTAACGCATCTGATATTTTTCTTAAAAAATCAGGGATTTGTTCCTTTGCATTATTTTGTTCTTGAAAATGTAAAATTAAATATGTTTGCAGCATCTTATCCTTTAAATATATATTGCTTTATTCTTCTTTTTGTGTGGTTGTTTCTTATCAATTCGATCAATAAATAGCATTCCATTAAGATGATCTAGTTCGTGTTGAAAAACAATTGCTAAATAACCTGATACTTCATATCTTAATTGCTTTCGCTCAAAATAACTATATGCTTCTACAACAACTTTGTTGCTCCGATGTACTAATCCATCTTGATTTGGAATACTTTCATCAACACTTAAGCAACCTTCACCTGATTCTATAGCAATTTTTTTATCACTTTTTACCAGTACCTTAGGATTAAACAACACATCCTTAAATACTGTTTTTTCTTCACCATCTTTTACATGTACATAAAAAACATTTTTTAATATCCCATATTGTACTGCTGCTACACCTACTCCAGGACGGAATTTAGTATCCGGACTTTGGCTATCATCAATATGATAAATCATTGATTCGGCAAGTTTAATATCCTCATCTGTTAATGGGATCGGAACATTATGTGATTTTTTACGCAAAATAGGATCTGGAAGTTGCACTATATTTATCTCAAATTGTTTTTTTTCTTTCATTTTTATATTATATAATTATTTATAATTATTTGAAAATATTTATATTGCTATGAAAGGGAATAATGGTAGCATTTTTAAGTATCTTAACAAATATAGTCTTTTTTATTTTAGGTTATCTAGTTGGTTCGTTAAATACAACAATTATTATTGGTAAAAAATTCTATAAAGTCGATGTTCGCGACTATCACTCAGGAAATGCAGGTTCAACAAATGCAAAAAGGGTTTTGGGTAAAAAAGCAGCTCAAATTATTTTATGAATCGATGGATTAAAAACCTTAGCAATTGTTGCAATTGCATATGGGATAACCTATGCTATAAATCATGATATCACTTTTAGATTAGAACATCAAAGTAATTTTGCAGATGTAAGTTATATAAAAGAAACTTTATACATCTTTCCTTCGTTTGCTGGTTTAGGAACAGTAATCGGGCATATTTGACCTATTTTCTTTGGTTTTCGTGGTGGAAAAGGGGTTGCTACAATTTTAGGATTAGCAACATCAATAAATATTATTTTACTTCCTATATTTGTAATATTATATTTTTTAGTAATTTATATATGAAAATATGTTTCATTAGGTAGTGTATTATCAGCAAGCATCACAGGTTTTTTTGCACTAATTCCTTGGATTTCAACTGGTATTTTAGGAACCTTAAATGCTACTAGTGATTCTTTATTCTTTATAGTTTATATTATTTATTTTGTTGCATTATTATTTGTTATATATGCTCATTATGATAACTTTTTAAGAATTCATAATAAAACTGAGCGCAAAGTTTCTTTTAAGAAACATAACAGTAAGTAAAAAACTTTCTTATTCTATATGATAGATAAGAAAGTTTTTATATGTATTTACTATATGGTAAGGACTTAATATATTCTTCCATAAAATCTCAGTCCGGTGTTCCATCTGGTTTTGATGGAAGTTTGATGATAGTATTTTTTAAAAGATCCAATTTCCTTCCTCTACCAAAAGATCATTTAAATCTTTCTTTATCTAAGACAGTAGTAATAAATAATGCATTATATTTATTAAGCTGTTTGCTATACCCTAAGGTATTCGAAGTAGTATGTATCGCATCAACAGGCATATAAAATTGATAACCATTACTTCCTTCACCCTGACAAACAAATGCAATACAATTTCCTTTTGAAATTAATGTTGGTTCGGATACAATATTTTGCATCACACCATGATTTTCTTTTTTAGCACCTATATAAAAAGTTTCGATTCCTTCTTCGAATTCAGTAGAATTACTACATTTCCCTTTCACAAAATTAAACAAATCCTTTAATTTATATTCTCTTCATTCACTTATATTTAATTTTAACTTATTAGTTGCTTTAGATAAATGTGCAGTATTTTCTATTGTTTGTAAAGAAATAGATTCTTTATTTTGTTTTTCTTTAAGTCATTTTATATAGTTTTCCATAAAATCTCAATCGGGTGTTCCATCTTGTTTTACTGGAAGTTTGATAATAGTATTTTTAATATTTTTCATATTAAATGCTCTTCCGTAATTGTATTTATATTTTTCTTTATTTATTATTGTAATGATAAATAAAAATATTTCATAGTTAAAAAAATTGTTTTTTAAATATAATTTAGAAATGTTGTTTCCACTTATAAAGTTTAAAGGTTGATAAAAAGCAATAGCACTTTCTCCACCTATAATAATACAATTTCCTTTTTCTAAGATTAATATTTCATCATTATTATTTACAAATTCAGAAACACCATTATTTAAAGAGGTTCTAGTTACATAAGGAATTTTTCCTTTTAAATAATCTTCAATTTCTGCTACTGTATAATTTTTTGATTTTTCAATTTTAAATAAATCTTTTAATTTATATTCTTTCCATTCATTTATATTTAATTCCATTATTTAATATCCTCCTTAATTTTAAATGCTAGAAATTCTCTAATTGTTTTTACAAAATCTTCTTCTTTTAAACTGGAATAATCAGTTTTCATATATG
>NZ_JBTHHH010000018.1:0-21304 GCF_054353815.1 Mycoplasma sp. AC1221
GTTTTAGATTGAAAATCACCTCAGCAATATGCCGAGATGATACAATGTTAATTTTCTGTTAATTTTTATGTCCTTGTTTAAATTGATTTGAAGCAAGATGTTATCAACAACTAAAAAAGATATGTTTAAAATATAATGTTCATTTGTTTTCACAGCAGAATTTTAAAAAGATAAATAGCATAAAATCTTTACATAAAATAGGTGATTTTATGCTCATTAAAAATGAAAAAATTTTAAATATTGAAGTTAATTTCTTCTTAAATTCTGGTTCCAAACCAATTGAGATTATAGATAGTTATATAAATAGAAAAAATGAATTAGTTAGCAAAGGAGTAAATTTTATCTTGATAACAGATGGGCCATTTTGAAAGAATCAAGATAATTTGCTTAATAAGATGAACGGAAAAGTAGAATTCTTTAATTTTAGTCAAACCCTTTCACAGAATTTTAAAAACACTTTATTAAAGATGTTAGAATAATAAACTACCTAGGTAGTTAGGTAGTTTATTATTCTAAATTATTATGGACAACAACTTTTCCAAAGATATTTACAGCTTCATTATTGAATCTATGATTATTGCTGTAAATATGTTTAATTCTTTGTAAACCTCGTTGTTTTAAGTCGTTTAGTACTACTGTTCAGTAGTTTTCGTTTTTATCATCATTTAATCAAATACATATAATCTGATGATTATTAGAGTTCTCAGTAATTAAATAGTAATATTCATTAAATTTATCATCAAAGTCATTTTTGATATTTATTTTATTTAAATAAAGCGAATCACAAACTTTTTCTATTGGTGTTTGCATAAAATCGCAGGCATTGTTTATAACAGCATGAGCAAAATTATTTTGAATTTCCTTGTCATAACTAGACATAATATTAGATAAATATTCTATTTTATCAGAACTCTTTACATTGTGTGCATATGAATAGAAAATATTAGGTAAAAAAGCAGGACTTTCGCGATTATATTTTTGGATAAAAACTGAAACAAGCCTAGTTGTTCTTAGTCTAGGATGATAAATTTTTATTTTACCTATTTGTGTATTCAGGGTACGCTCGTAAAAACCATTTTTGGAATTAAAATTTTTTGATCCATGAATTTTCCGATTATTTTTAATAAAACTATATAATTCACTTCTTAAAATATAATCTATAAAGAATTGCATTTGTTGCTTTAGAATATCAAGTTGTTGCTCTTGTGTTAAGATTGTTTTTTTCATAGTTTCTCCTTATAAATACACTTTATTTATTATAAATTTAAAGGTATAAAATTAATTTATTATAAAAATAACAAAATTATATATTCTACTTTTAAGTCTATGATATAGATATAAAAGTAAATATACGATTTATATACCTTTATTTATAACTTGTTAATTATATAACAAAATAAATTTGCTAATAAGTTAAAACACCAAATTTTTGAATAATTAATTACATCTTTTTGCTTTTTTGTTATTATTTAATACACAAAAAAGAAAGGAGAAAAATGAAAATCACAAAATTATTCGAACAAAAAGATACTATCTTTTTTGATCAAAGTTTTGCTAATAAGGATGCAGCATTAGAATTTTTATCAAATGAACTTTATCAAAAAGGATATGTATCGGATAAAGATAAAGCATTAGCATTATTTAAAGAACGCGAAAATCAAGCATCCACAGGTATAGGTGACCATATCGCAATGCCACATATAGGAGATGATATTGTTTTAAAAAATACCCTTGTTTTTATAAGAACCTCAGATTTGAATTGAGATTCTATTGATAATCAAAATATCAAATATATTTTTGGAATAGTTTTATCTAAAAATGATCGTTCAAGCGAACATATGCAAATTATGGCTAATTTATCAAGTTTGTTAATTAAAGCAGATTTTATAAATAAACTAGAACAAATAAAGACTGCAGATGAATTTTTAAACCTAATTGATAGTTTTGAAAATATACAAACTGATTCAAAATCAAGCGATGATATTTACGATATTGTCGCTGTTACAGCTTGTCCAACTGGAATTGCACATACATTTATGGCTAAAGAAAAATTATATGAGCAAGCTAAGCAAATGAATGTAAAAATTAAAATTGAAACACAAGGAGCTGATGGGATTGATAATAAACTAACTGATGATGATATCAAAAATGCTAAAGGTGTTATTTTAGCAGTAGATCGCGAGATTGAAAAATCAAGATTTGCTAATAGTGATAATGTTATCGAAATATCAACTCAAAAAGCTATTCATAAACCAGAGCAACAAATTAAGAAGATACTTGATAAGCAAGGAAATAAATTACAAGGAATAAATGCGCCAAGCAACCAAACTGAAGCAGCAATGACTTTTGATGGATTTGCTAAAAAAATGTATCGTTCATTGATGTCAGGGATTTCTCATATGCTACCATTTATTATTTTTGGTGGTATTATGCTTGCGATTGCATTCATTATTGACTTAATAATTGGCTCATCAAATGGAACTGATGTTAATTCAAAAGAATTTTTATCAAGTTTCGGATTTAATGCACCAGTATCAAATATTATTTTCCAAATTGGCAAAATTGGACTTGGTTTGGCAGTTCCTATTTTAACTGCATATATAACTTTTTCAATTGTAGGTCGTCAAGGATTGCTACCTGGATTTGTAGTTGGAGCAATAGCAAGTGGGCAACTTGCTAAAACATACGGATTCTTAGGTGAAAGTATTAAAGCAGCAGGCGCAGATGCAGATAAAGTGCTTGAAACAGGGTCCGGATTCATTGGTGGAATATTAGGTGCATTCTTTGCTGCTGCAATGGTAATTGTTTTTGCTAAATATGTCTTTGGTAAATTACCAGAAAGCATGAAAGGGATTAAGAACATCTTATTTATGCCTTTAATTTCAACATTTGCTATTTCAATTATCTTTTGAGGTGTAAATATAGTTTTAATTTACATTAACTTGGGATTATATTTATTCTTAAAATTATTTGAAAGCAAACCATATTTAGCTTGATTATTAGGAATTATCATTGGAGCAATGATGGCTGTTGATTTAGGTGGGCCAATAAATAAAGCTGCATATATTTTCGGGGTATTATCAATTTCTGGAGGAACAAGTTCTATACCAATGGCTGCCGCTATGGCTGCCGGAATGGTGCCTCCACTTGGAATATCAGTGTCAATGTTTCTTACCAAGAAATTATGATCAAAAGAAGATCGTGATGCAGGTAAATGATCAAGCATTCTCTTTGGATTGTCGTTTATTTCAGAAGGAGCAATTCCGTATACAGCAAAAAATCCAAAGATTATGATTCCTGCAAATATTGTCGGTGGAGTTGTTGCTGGTTTAATTACAGCAGCTCTCGGAGTTAATATAATTGCTCCACACGGTGGAATCTTCGTTATCTTCTTAGCACGTTCATCATTGTTTGGTAATAATATTGGTTTATCAATAGGATTAGGTATAGTATTTTTCTTATTAGCATTAATCGCTGGTTCATTCGCATCAGCTGGTACTATTTGACTTGCAAGTTATATTAATAAAAAATTCCCTAAAAAACAAAAACCAAGGTAAATTAATGATTTATACACTTACATTATCACCTTCAATAGATTTATTCATTACATCTGAAAATTTTGATTTAAAGAAAGTGAACCGTTATGGTGAATTCGAACTTTTACCTGGTGGTAAGGGTTTAAATGCATCAGTAGTATTAAAAAGACACGGTTTTGATAATAAAGCAATAACATTTTTTGACTCACAAACTTTTGATATGTTCCAAAAAGATACTTTTTCAAAAGAAAAACTTGATGTTTTAAATATAGCAACAGAACAAAAAACTCGCATTAATATTAAATACTATGGAAAAACAACTGATTTTGAACTCAACGGACCAAAAACATTGATTAATGCAGACAAAGAAAACAAGTTATTTAAAGAACTTGATAAAATTACTAAGGATGATGTTTTAATGCTTATGGGTAAAGCAGATGAAGAACTGTTATTGAGGATACTCGAATTTGTTTCTTCAAAGAATATAAAGGTTGTTTTGGATATAGAGAGTTCAAATTTTATTAATTTTTTGCAATTTAAACCATTTTTAATTAAACCCAATATAGATGAATTAAAGATGATATTTGCTAGTTTATCAGATTCAGTTCATGATATAAAACATTCTATGCAACAATTACAAAATTTAGGTGCTGAAAATGTAATAGTATCAAATGGTGAAAAAGGTGCATATTTATTAGATTCAAAGCAAGATTTTTATACTCTAAAAATTAAACAAAAGGTTGACTTAGTTTCTGCAACTGGTGCAGGTGATACAATGATTTCAATATTTGCTGCAAGTTATTTAAAGAATCAAAATAGTGAAAACGCTTTTTTATTAGCAGGTGCAGCATCAATGGCGACTGTTACTAGTAAGTGATTAGCGAATAAGAAGAAAACAAAAAAATTTCTTTCAAATGTATTTATCCAAAAATAATGTATAATATTTAAACAAGGATAAATTATGGAAAAACAAGAAATTCAAAAAGTAAATAAAAAAAATAAATTAGCAAATGTAAGACTAATTTGACCTTTGATTATAGGATTAACTGTAGGTGTTGCTATTGTGTTGATTCTATGAGCAATTTTTTCAAATGTATAATAACATCAAAACACACATTTTATGTGTGTTTTACTATATCAAAAATTTAAAGAAAATGATTTTATTGTTATAATATATAAACACAAAGGATTGGACAAAAAATAAAAAACAAATTTTGATTATTTTTTGATTGTGCTATAATTAGTTAGCAATTTATTAAATGCAAATGCCGATTTAGCTCAGCGGTAGAGCAGCTGGCTGTTAACCAGTTGGTCGTTGGTTCAATCCCAATAATCGGCGCCATTTATGGTCTGTTGGTGAAGCGGTTAACACACATGGTTTTCATCCATGCATGCACGGGTTCGATTCCCGTACAGACTGCCATTTTGGAAGATTAGCTCAGTTGGGAGAGCGTCGCCCTTACAAGGCGAATGTCATGGGTTCGAGTCCCTTATCTTCCACCATATGCCGTCTTAGCTCAGTTGGTAGAGCAACTGACTTGTAATCAGTAGGTCGTAGGTTCGAGTCCTATAGACGGCACCAAAGCGAGTTTTTTTACACAAAAACTACCCTTGCACGGGTGGTGAAATTGGCAGACACGCTAGATTTAGGCTCTAGTGCTCTACGGCATGAGGGTTCGAGTCCCTCCTCGTGCACCATTCTTAATTTTAATTTAATTTTTAATTTATAATATTTTTTATTTTTTTAAGCTTTTAATCGTTTATAGTTAAACCTTTCATATACTATAGACAACTTCTTATATTTTTTTCTATACAATTATCAAACTTTTTATCACTTATAATTTAAAAAAAGTAATTTTGTAATAAATATTTTGTAAAAAATTAATTCCATATATATGTACATATAATGCTTTAGTCTTATCAACTAAAGCATCTTTTTTATACATTTTTATCTTTAAATTTACTTGCACTTTGCAAAAAGCGAGTAAATAATTTATGTGGTTGTAATGGTCGTGCAGTGAATTCTGGGTGATATTGCACCCCGATATAAAAATCTTGGGTTGGATCTTCACAGGTCTCCACAAGTTTTAAAGTAGGGTGAAAACCACTAAATATAAAGTCATCACTTTGGATGTTATTTATATATGCTGAATTAACTTCATATCTATGACGGTGACGCTCTCAAATAGAATCCGATTTATAATATTTACTAATGAGTGAATTAGGCTTAAATACAGTTTCATAAGCACCAAGACGCAAGGTTCCACCCAAATTATCTTTAGCACTTTTCCCTTTAATAAAATCGAGCACATAAATTTCGTTTTCACCTTGTGCAAATTCTCGAGAAGTAGCATCGGTTAAACCTTGTTTGCGTGCCTGTGCGACTGTCATAGCCTGCATTCCTAAGCATATCCCGAAAGTAGGGATTTTTTCTTCTTTTGTGTATTTTGCTGCTAAAACTTTTCCTTCAAACCCACGGATACCAAAACCGGGAAGGATAACAACTCCATCTGCATTTGATAATACTTGCTTAATATTTTCTTCGTTCAGGGTGCTTGAATCAACATATTCTAAGTTTATGTCTATTTTTAAATCAATTGCAGAAATTTTTAGTGCTTCATTAATTGATTTATATGCATCTGAAAAACTTGTATATTTACCTAGCATTTTTATTACAAGTGATTTTTGTTTGTTAGCTGCAACCTTACGAGCAAATGCTTTTCAATCATCTAATTTTGCCTGATTATCTTGCATATTAAAATATTTTAAGATATTCGAAGCAACATTTTTTTTATTTAAATATAAAGGAATATCATAAATATTTGATAAATCAGGGACAGAAACCACATATTCATCGGTTAATAAAGAAGTATATGCAACTTTTTTGATTATTTCGTTTGGAAGCGAATCATCAGAACGTAGTAAAATCATATTAGGTTTAACACCTAAACCTTTTAAAGTTGATACTGAAAACTGTGTAGGTTTTGTTTTAAAATCACCTGATGTTTTTAAAAAAGGAACATATGTAACATGGATAAAGAAAGTGTCGTTAGAATTTGAATAACCCATTTGTGATAAAGCATGAATAAAAGGATTTGATTCGATGTCACCAACAGTACCACCAACTTCGATGATAACAAAATCACTGTTATATTTTTTTTCTATATTTTTTATAACAGAAATTATTTCATTAGTTACATGCGGGACATATTGAACAGTTTTACCTTTAAAAACACCTTTGCGCTCTTTTTCAAGAATGTTTTGAAATATACGTCCACTGGTAAAATTCGAATCCTTTGAAAAGTTTTCATTAATAAATCTTTCATAGTGTCCTAGGTCTAAATCAGTTTCTCCACCATCCTCAGTAACATAAACTTCACCGTGTTCAAATGGTGACATCACCCCTGGATCAACATTTAAATACGGGTCTAATTTTAAAACAAAAATACTATAACCTTTTGCTTTGAGCAGGTTTCCAATTGATGCTGCCGCAACACCTTTGCCTAACCCTGAAATAACACCACCTGTGATAAATATAAATTTTGACATAAAATACCTCTGTTTTTATATTATAAATTAATCTATTAATTTAGTGTAAATTATTTATTAAAAACAAAACCAGCAAAGCTGGCTAAATAATGGACACTTCTATTAATGTTTTTTCATCATCTTTTTGTGCTTCAATTACTTTAAAAACAACTTTGTTTTCTAAAACAAAACGTGATTTTTTATATAAACGATCTCGATGTATTTTTTGAGAAAATCATTTATATAAAGTAAGTTCTTTCTCGTTTTCATTTAATAAATCAGCAGAAAGCTCAAGTTGTTTGAAAAGATCGTGCATTACGACATTACCCTTTACTCTTGATTTTTCAAGTGAAATTTCATAAATTTCTTCATCATCATCATATTCATCGTAAATTTCACCAATAATTTCTTCAATAATATCTTCAATAGTTATAATTCCTACAATATCAGGTGAATTATTATTTTCTACAACAAATGCCATATGTGCGCGGGCAGCACGCATTTTCTCTAGGGCGGATGATAATATTGAATTAGCAGAGACAAAAGGAACAGATTTTACATATTTTTCAATCCGACCTTTTTCGATATCAAAAATATCTTTCAATAATACTATTCCTATTAATTCATCTTTTTTGACAACTGGTATCCTTGAATAATTTGTTTCTTTAAATACTTGTTTTGCTTCAGAAACAGTTGACCGATAATTTAGTATTGTTACATCTTTAAGTTTTATATAATGAGATAAAACCTTGGTAGAATCTAGATCTAATGCTTTTTTAGCAAGTAAACTTTCTCCAGTTTGTAGCACACCTTCGCTTTGGGCAAGGTTAATCATATTTTTTAAATCTTCTTCAGAGTTTGTTACATAAACTTGTTTTGAAATTTTTGAAATCGGCCAAGTTAAAATTCAAAAAACTCAGTAACATACATCGATGTATCAACTAAAAAGTTGTAAGTATTTTTTTGGATATTTTTTTGCTAATAATTTCGGTGTAATTTCACCAAAAATAACTAGTAAAGGTGTTACAATAGCAGTTGAAATAATAATAGATAAAGTATTATTGTTAGGAATTAGTTGTGATAAAAATCACGATGTCAGAATTGATGAAATAACATTAACTAGGTTGTTTCCGATTAAAATAGTTGTCAGAATCCGATTATAACGTTTAGTATGCTTGCTAATAAGTTTGCTTGCTCGCTCTTTATTTTCTTCCATTTCATAGATTTTTGCTTTTGAAAAAGTAGAATAAGCTGTTTCGCAACCACTATAAATTGCTGATAGAATAAATAGAAGCAGTAAAAATGGTAAAACTATAAAATGCATCATACTCCTATATAAGGATTCTGACTAGTGGAATAAGGGTCCATTATTCGTCCTTTCTAAATTCGTGTTCCTTAAAAGTAACAATTCTTCCTTCGTATAATAATTCTGCATAACCAGGTGAACCGTTACGGTTTTTTGCGATTGTTACTTCAGTTAATTTGTATTCATCGGTGATATCGTTACTATTTTGATTTTTCTTTTTATCTAAGATAGTGCGAGATAAAAAGATTACAATATCTGCATCTTGTTCAATGCTACCCGATTCGCGTAAATCTATTAATTGTGGACGTTTATCTTCTCTGTTTTCTACATTACGAGTAAGTTGTGATAGTGCCATAATCGGGATTTTAAGATCTAATGCCATTGTTTTTAATGATCGAGAAATAGCAGAAACTTCAGTATTACGATTACCACCATGACCATCACTGCTGACAAGTTGCAGATAATCAACAATTACAAAACTTAAACCACCATTTAAATCTTTATTCAGTTGCTTTATTTTTCAAATGATATCCTGAATTTTGCTTGTAGCAACATCATCAAAATATAAATTAGACTGTTCCTTGGTAATAGCAGCGATATTTCGTAATTTCATAAAGTCATCGTGCTTTAAAAATTTAGGGTTTTGTAATTTATTCAATTCGATATTTGAAATAGATGCATAAAAACGTGAAACTAATTCATGCACGGGCATTTCCAGTGAAATAAAAGCACATGATTTGTTTGGGTCTTTTGTAATATTTTTAGCAATGTTTAATGCTAATGCAGTCTTTCCTACCCCCGGACGAGCTCCTAATACGACAAATTGACCTGGTTTGAATCCTTTGGTATATTGATCAATTGCATCAAAACCACTAAAAACTGATGCTGCATCAACATCACCACTTTGAATCATTTGTTCAAGTTTTTCAATAAAAATATCTGTTGCATCATTTAATGAAATAAACGAACTGTTTTTTAATCCCCGCTCATTATGTGTAATAATAAATGTTTCAAAGTCATTTAATGAGTTTTCCCAAGAAATTTCGTTATTAGTTTTAAATGCTTGTAAACTTTCTCCATAAAAAACTTCTAATGCACGTAAACGGGTTAATTCAATTAGTTTTTCAACATTATAATTAAAATTAGATTGATTATTAAATTGTGTAGAAAGGGAACTTAATAAGGCTTCATTTACTAATGAATAACGATTTCTTAGTGAAACATCAGATTCTAATGTTTCAGTCAATTCAATGTAACCGTAAAAAGTAGGATGAGGAGAAGATTTGCTACGTTTGTATTTGATTAAGTCAAAAAGTTGCTTATGCTCAGGAATAAAAAAGTCGTCAATATCTAAATAATCACAACCCAAATGTTGCTTTTCATCATCTGTTAAAATAAGTGCAAGCGTTTCACGTTCAACGCTCTTATCAGCAAATAATGTATTATTGTAGGCTTTAATTTTTAGATCTTCAAAATTTTTATAAAAAGACTTTTTAAATTTATTTTTTAACATTAATTATAATTTGAATTTTTATTTTAGCAACAATGTCTTTGTATAATGTAGCATCGATTTCGTGATTTCCATCGGAAATTAAATGAATTTTTTGCAAAGAATGCTTTGGAAGTTTAAATCCTAATTCCTTGAGTTCTTTATCAACATCTTTTGTAGAAACCGAACCATGTACATTTAAATTTGAATTAGCATCAATATTTGCTGTTAATTGAAATTTTAAGGTTATATCTTCAAGTTTTTCTTTTTGTCTTAATGCATTGGTGCGATTTTCGTGTTCGTTAGCAACTAAATCATTAAGTCTCTTTTCTAATTGTACTTTTGTTTGAACATTAAGTGCAACACCTAATCCTTTACGAATTAGAAAATTTGTTCCATATCCGGGGGCTACATCGATGATAGTGTTAGCTTTACCATCTTTACAATCTTTTAATAAAATTATTTTCATATTATGTCCTTTCAGCAACTGTAATTGCATGTCTTATGTTATTTGCGAATGTTTCTAAATCTTCATCAGATTCTGCTGCAGCGGTTGCAAAGTGTCCACCTCCACCGACCATTTCTGCAATTACTTGTACGTTTGTATCAATTCCGCGCGCACTTAATTTATATCTTTTAGAATTAGGTAATTTACCTACTACAAATGAAGCACGACGACCACGCACTTTTAGTACTTCATTTGCAGCTATTGAGATAACATCATTTGATGCTTCTTGATTTGAATAAGCAAGATAATATCCATCTTTAATTTCAAGGATATTTTCTAACAATGCTTTTACTTTTTTTGCTGTTTCGTCATCATATTTTAAAAGTTCACCACTAATGTTTGGTTCAGCACCCAACGATTCTAATCATGCAGCTGCTTCAAAAGCACGTTTTGATGCTGACTTAGAAAACTGTGATGTGTCTAAATAAATACCATTTAAAAGCCATTGTGCCACTTCTTTGTTAACATCAACTTTATAAGATAAAAACATTAATATTTCGGTGACTATTTCAGATGCACTAGATGCAGTTGTATCTACATATAGATTGCTTTTTGGACAAAAATCAATAGTTTTCCCTAGTCTATGGTGATCTAAAACAAAAACATTATCACGATTTGTATTAACTAATGCATCAATGTTATCTGTTCTTTCAGGGTCAGAGTTATCTACTAGGAAAACCAATGAATCTTCAGATGTTAAATTATTTGCTTGTGTAGATTTGATAAATAAATTATTTTTTTTGGTTGCTTGTAAGAAATTTTTTGTTGTATTATCCATAGTCGTAATAGAAATATATGCATCCTTTTGAAAAGCTTTTGCAATTGTATATATTCCATAAGCAGAACCGATTGCATCTAAATCTGCTCATTTATGTCCATAAATAACAACATTTTTAATTTTATCATCGCTAAGCTTATTTGCGATAATTTGTGCTAAACCACTAATCCTGGTTCGATTTTTATTTGCAAATATTTCGGTGTATGATCCAAAATACTGTGGTTTACTAATATCAGAGAAGATTGCAACTTGATCCCCTCCCCGTGATTGAGCTTGCACTAGTGCTTTTTTTGCTTGTGAAAGTTTTGTTTCTAATGAACTTCAACCTACTGCTAAGCCTAAAGAAACAGAAAGTTTTGTAACTTCTTTATCAATAAGTCGATCATTGATTTTAGTAAAAATTTCAAAATTTGTTTCTTTAAGTTTTGTTAAAGAAAATTCATTAGTCAGAATAATAAATTTACCATTTGTATATTGACGATAAATTAAATTATATTTTTCGACCGATTCGTTTAATGCATCAATAATAACTTTATTAATTTTAAAAAGTTGTTCTTCAGAGAAAACTGCTTGGTAGTGGCTGTAGTTATCTATTTCCAATTCACCGATAACTGGTTTTTGTTCGTGTAGTTCTTTTTTGTATAATGTTTTAATAGTGGTATCTCGTATTACAACTGTGTTATCTAATGGTCAAAATTGTGCTTCATAATAATTATTATTGTTTTGTAAAATTATATTTTCTGAGTTATTATATTTAATTTTACCTTTAACACTTGCATCAATTTTTTCGATTGCATCTGTAATTTTTAGTCCAATGAAATCATTATGAAAGTTATTTTTAATAAATTCACTAATCCAAATTACTTCAGCAGAGGTATCATAAATAATTAAACCAATTGAGTTATTAGTCATTATTTTTTCAACAAAACGATTAAAGGAATGCTTTACTAGTTCACGTGATTTTGCAAAGTTAATAATTGCAAAATATAAAATCAAAGTAATTAAGATTAAAGAAAAGAAAAGAGCAATAACTATTAAAATAAGATGTCATTTTTGTGGTTGCAATTTAATAAAGACTATTAAGAGGACAATTATTAAGACAAATAATAATATTCCTGATGTAATAAAAAATCATAATTTTTGCTTCGATTTCATTGATACCTTACCTTATATTTGTTTAATTATACAATAATTTATTTTATCTAAATTATATTCATATAAATTGAATCAACTTGTGAATAACTTTGAAGTTATCCACATTAAATCCAGTTTTTGCTAAATAATAGTCTTAAAAATAAAACAGACTAATAAATGTGCAAATATTTTTACATTATATGCAAAATAAATATTATAAATATGTAAAAATATTTTAATTTATAATTTTCAATTTATAATTTAATAGAGTTTAAGACTCAGAAAGGGTGTATTATGCAAACGATATTAAAGATGTTACATTTAGATAACATCGAAAGTATGTCACCTAAGAAAAAGTTATTCTATGGATTATTATTATGAATTTCAATTTCTTTTGGTTATACACTGTTTGTTGTAAATTTTGGTTTTAGTGGATTGCTTAATGGTGGAGGAAAAGGCACACCTGGAGTTCTAGGACATTTTAATATAGAAAATAATGCTGCATTTCAGCTAACTAATCAAGCAACTAACTGAGGTATTACGATTGGTCGCGGGATTGGTTCAATATTAGTTGCTGTTATTTTAACTAGATTAGCACATCGTTGGACAGTTATTATAGCATTTATTTTGACTTTAATAGGTATTCCAGCGCAATGAATTTTTCCGGCTTCTCAAGGTGGATATGTAGGTTTTGTTATCTTTAGAACTTTGATGGCTATTGGTGGAACAATGTTGATAATTCTTACACAACCAGTTGTTGCTAGATTCTTTAATGCAAAAACTAAATCAATAGTTTCACAATTTGGAATTTGATTCTTCCCTCTTGGTTCAATTATTACAGTTGTAACATTTTTGGCAGCAAATCCTAATGATGTAAAAAGTGCATGACAAATCATTTTTACTGTAATTAGTGCATTAAACATTATACCATTGCTTATTTTCATTTTTGTTGGTTCTAGATTCGGAATTAAAACAGCACAAGAGCGAGCAAAAGAACCTAATCCATTCGTATTTTTATGAATGTATTTGAAGAAAAAGCAAACATACATTTGAATTTTAGTTTATGGTGGATGATTATGCGCAGTAGTACTTCCACAAGTTTTATCTAAAAGATTATTTATTGATTTAACAACACTTAGAAACTTTGATAAAGCAACAAAAGAAATTGCTTCTGCTCCTTTAGAAAAACTAATAAATATTTGATTAGTTATTTATTGAGCAGCAGTGTTTTTAGGTCCTATTACAATCGGGCTTTGATCAAGATTTAAATTAAAACGTAAACTTTATCAAGTATTTGCTCTAACATTCGGAATATTATTTTACATATTCTCAATGGTTGTATTTACCAAATGAATTGTTCCTTCAAACGGAAGCATTGGTTCACAAGTAATATTCTACATTTTCGCATTTATCACCGGATTATGTCTTTGAGGAATTCAAGGTGTTATGCTTAATCTACCACACGAATATCCAGAACGTGACCCACAAACCATTGGTTGAATGTTTAGTTTAATTTGAGGATTTGGATACTTAATGTTTACAGTTGGATTAATTATTATTTCAGCTGTTACATTAATTGGTAAGAGTGTAAATCCAGTTGCTGCAGGACAAGTTGATCCAAATACACTTAAATATTCAATAATTCAGTTTATCTTAATTATTGTCTTTGGATTGATTTCTGTACTTGGTACCTTGTTGCTTCGCGAACCAGATCCAAATGCAGAATCGATGCCAAGTTGAATGAAAAAGATCTTTGGTTTTTTAGGTAAAAGAAAAAACCTAGATAAAAATTAAGCAAAGACTTACATAAAAACAACAACTCTATGGAATTGTTGTTTTTAATAAAATACATGAATAAATTATATAATTAAAGAATTAAGGAGTTATATGAGTGCAACTGAAAAAGCAATTATAGATAAAATAATCAATGAATCATTAGATAAAATAATGGCAGAAAGATTTGGTCGCTATGCAAAATATGTTATCCAACAACGAGCATTACCGGATATTAAAGATGGGTTAAAACCCGTTCAAAGACGGATTTTATATTCAATGTATGGATTAGGTCTTGATTATGATAAACCTTATAAAAAATCAGCTAGAGTAGTAGGTGATGTTATTGGTAAATACCACCCACACGGTGATTCATCGGTTTATGAAGCGATGGTTAATATGTCACAGTCTTGAAAATCAAATATCCCACTACTTGATATGCATGGAAATATTGGGTCTATAGATAATGATCCTGCTGCTGCAATGCGTTATACCGAAGTAAGATTATCAAAAGTATGTCAATATATTTTAAATGATTTAAAAAAGAATACTGTTGCATTTATTCCTAACTTTGATGATAGTGAGCAAGAACCTGCTGTGCTACCATCAATTTTCCCTACATTATTAGTGAATGGAGCAAAAGGAATTGCTGTTGGTATGGCTACTGATTTACCACCACATAATCTTGGTGAAGTCATTGATGCTACTATTGCAAAAATCAAAAAGCCTTATATAACCTTAAAAGAAGTTCAAAAATACATTTTTGGACCAGATTTTCCGACAGGTGGGATTATCAAAGGAATCAAAGGGATTAATGATGCTTTTGAATTTGGTAATAATCCAAAAGAAAAAATACATTTATATAGTAAATGTAATTTATATACAAAAGATAATTATAAGTATATAGAAATTACACAGATTCCCTATGGAGTTGCTAAATCAGCATTGGTATATGAAATTGATTTATTAATTAACAAAGGTGAAATCGATGGGGTAATTGAAATTAAGGATCAATCTGATCGAAATGGAATAAATATTCTTATTACGATGCACCCAAGTGTTAATGAACAAAGTGTGTTATCATATTTATACCAAAAAACACAACTTAAGGTTTCTTATTCATATAATAATACTGTAATTCAAAACAATCAACCTAAACTTTTATCTCTATTAGATATGCTTGAAAGTTATTCATTGCAAGTTAAGAATATAAAAACCAAGACATTGCAATATGATTTAACAAAGAACAAATTACGTTTAGAAATTGTTAAAGGTTTTATTAAAGTTTCTGAAATTACAGATAAAGTTATTAAAGTTATCCGTCAATCAGAAGGTTCAAAAGCAGGTGTGATAAAAGAACTAATTCATTATTTTGCATTTAGTGAAATTCAAGCAACAGCAATTGCTGAGTTAAGATTATACCGTTTAAGTAAGACAGATAAACAGGCATATTTAAAAGAAAAAGAAGATTTAGAAAAAGAAATTGCTCATATTGAACAATTGCTTAGTGATCCACAAAAATTTAATAATTTTATTATAAAAATACTTAATGAAATTAAAAAAGAGTTTGCTAGTCCGAGAAAAACCTTGATAGAAACTGAAAGTTTTGATTTTTCACATAAAGAAACCGACTTAATTAAAGAAGAAGATGTTTATATTTGTGTTTCGCAAAATGGCTATATTAAAAGATTTAGTCAAAAAACACAAGAAAATAATAATTTAAGCAATTATTATCTTAAAGAAGATGACAACATTATTCATATATCTAAAATGAATACAATGCATAATTTACTAGTGTTTACTAATTTAGGTAATTACATAATTCTACCTATTCATAAAATAACTGAAAATAAATGAAAAGATTATGGAACATCTTTAAAAGAATTTTTCAACCTTAAAATAGATGAAAAGATTGTCTCTGTGATTGAAGTAGCAGATTGAAATTCTGATTTATTTATTGTCACTGGAAGCAAAAACGGATTTTTCAAAAGAACCAAATTAAGTGATTTTGCTGTCCAAAGAGTTAATAAAACTTATGTAGCAATGTCTTTAATTGATAATGATATTATGCTTGGTGCTTATTTATCAAATAACCAAAACCATCTTTTAATAGTTTCCGATGAATCACTAATAACTTGCTATCCTGAAATAGAAATTAATACTTATGGAACCAAAGCAAAAGGGATAAAAGGTGTTTATTTGTCACTCAGTGATAAAGTTAGTGATTTTAGAATAATTAATTTAGAAGATGAATATTTATTTGTTTCAAAACAAGGTTATTGAAGCAAAATAAAGGGCTCAAAAATACCTATGACATCTAAATTAGTAAAAGGAAAAAAAATAGCAGGAATCAAGGAATTAGGTGCTAATATCAAAGTTGCAAATATTAGCAGAAAACAAGAATTACTAATCCAATCCATAGAACATAATTTAATTAAATACTTAGGATATATAGAAATAAAAGAAAAAACAAGTTATATAGATTTTAATAATATTCAACATATTTTTATCAATGATATTCAGAAGCAAGAAAATATTGATCCATTAAGTGATTTTAGTGTTAAAACAATAAAAAAACACGATGAAAATATAAAAAAATCTGAAGAAAAAGTTAAAGAAAAAGAAAAGGATTTAGATTCTTTGCTAGATCGTGTGGATAAATTATTAGGATTAAAATAATATGGATAAAAAACACTTATACCATGTATTCAAAAGCGAAATATTGAATTTACATTCGATAAATGATATAGCAAAGTTATGAAACCTACATACTGGGACAATAAATCGTTGAATTTTAAAACAAGAAGTACCAAGCAACTACTTTAACCATATAAATAAACTTTTAAATCATAAATATCAAGCTGATTTTAATGAGCAGCAGTATTATAAAAATATGGATCAGTTTTTTACGCCAGTAAAGGTTGCTAAACAAATGATTGAAAAAACGGTTAAATTTATTAAAAAACACTATGATATAGACTTAAAAGAATATGACTTAATAGAACCATCGGCTGGAAATGGGAGTTTTTCTAATAATTTTCCTAAGGAATTATTTAATCAAACTTATGCATTTGATATTGAACCACAAATAGAGAGTATTATCAAACAGGATTGATTAGAATATTATCCTAAAAACGAAAGAAACATTGTTATTGGAAATCCACCCTTTGGACTTCGTGGACAACTTGCTTTACAGTTTATTAATCATGCAGCAAAATTTTGTGACTTTATATGTTTTATTTTACCTCCACTCTTTAATTCTAATGGTAAAGGATCACCGATGCTAAGAATAAACAAGAATTTTTATTTAGCAGCAGAATTTAAGGTAAATGATGACAAATTTCATTATCCAAATAACAAGATTATTAATGTTAAAAGTATTTTTCAGATATGAACAAAACTACCATCTCATAGTGTAAAACCAATTAAACCACCCAAAAAAGTTAGTGACTGGATAAAAGTATATTCTTTAAGTAATGGCTCTACACCGAGTTCAAAAAGAAATGTTAAAATGTTGGATAAGTGTGATTATTATCTACCATCTACAACATTTTCAGAAGTTAGTTTAGAAACAAGTTTTTCTAAATTACCACATAATCGAGGATATGGTATTGTTATTTTAAAAGAAAAACAAAGAATACAAAAAATAATTGAAAGTGTTGATTGAAAATCTAAAAGTTTTAAATCGACAAACTCTGCTAATAATCTTAGAACACAACTTATTATTGATGCTATTGAAGAACGGATAAAAAATGATTAAAAGTATTTATGAAGAATTGATTGAATTAATTGATGAAGAAATTAATAAGCATCCTTGAAAATTAACGGATAAATTTGCAAGTATAAGAAAAATCCAAATTGATCAAAGAGGTAGAGTTGGAGAAAAGTTTTTTACAACTATATTTAAGGAATTAAATAAGGAAGTTATCTATCAACAAGATGGATTCGGTGATTGAGATATAGTAGTAGATGGAGTTAAAATCGAAATAAAAACCGCTACCTTGGATGTTAGTAAGAAATTTCAACATGAAGGGATTAAAGAAAATAAGTCTTGGGATGTTATAGCATTCTTGGATATTGCACCAAATGACTTATATATAAGTTTTATCCATAAAGATGATTTTAAGTTTGGTTTGCAAAAAGTTAAAAATGATTTAGTTATAAAATACGGGACAGTAAAAATTAATGGTAAGATTCAAAATATTCATTTTAGAGGCAAAGAACAAACAAGTAAAAGGACAACAGGATCAGGTTATAAAGTAGATTTTAAATTAGAGGATTTAAAAATTACAAGAACTCTTAAGGATATCGAAAATATCTATGAGCAAGCGATAAAAGAAAAACCACACTAGTGGTTTAAACTTTTTTACATATTCAAAAGTAAGTATTATCAGCAAATTCTATAACTTCTTTTGTTTCGTTATAACTTTCATCTCTATTTATTATAGAAATGACTTCAAAACCATTTTCAGTTAGCAAATTAACCAGTTCATCTTTATTATAAAGGTGAAAGAAATCATAAAAACCATCTTCGTTTTTAAAAATTAAGTCTCCTTTGCTTTCAATTTTAAATTCCTGAGTTTGTTGAATGTTTTCTAGTTTTAATCTTTGTCTATATTTTTCTTCATCTCTTAGGTGTGCTGTAAAGATGAAGATTCCGTTTGGTTTTAATGTACGATAAATTTCTTTTAATGCCAGAATACGAGATTTTTCAGATGGTATTCCGATAAAACCGTTAAAAGAAAAGAAAGTATATTCAAAAAAGTTGTTTGGGAAAATTAAATCACAAGCATCCATATATTTAAATCGAATTGTATTATTAGGGAGCAATTTTGCTATTTGCAATGCTGTATCAACCATTTCTTTTGAAATATCAATAGCATAGATATTTTGATATCCTAATTCTTGTAGATTAAATGATGTTCTACCTGCTCCACAACCTAAATCCAGTAAATTTTCTTGCTTATTTCTAAATCACTTATTAACTAAATCTAATTCAGATGTTCATAAACCTACATTAGTAATAGCTAACGAATATTTTAAAATACTAGTATTTTTTGAAAAGACAGATTTAGCGTTTTTCAAGTGCATCCAATCTTACTGAACCAATTACGTGATGAACAATATTTTTTTCTTCATCATAGCCGTTATCAGAAAGATCACTATATGAATTTCTTACTCCTATAGGTGTGATAACATCAAAATTAAAAGTTACATTGTATCCATTTGTAGTTGATTTTTTAATTATAACTTTCATATTTTGAATTGTTTTATCAGATGCGGAACTATTTATATTTTGATTAAGTCTACTAAAGTATGGATATAACACAAATCCTTGTTGTAAACCGATGTAATTTTTAGTGTTTAATGAAGCATACGTCACTTTATATGCACCTAATGGATCAGTTACATCAACTAATAATTTATCAAATATCTTTTTAGTGATAAGAGCAAGTTGCACGTCACCTATTTCACTTGTGATATCTATATCTGAACTAGGATTTTTATGCTTGTCAATTGTTTGTTTTAAATTATTGTTTTGTGTAATAATTGATGTTAAGTCTGCTGCTGTAATAAAGTAAGAAACTATATCGTTTTGCATATTAACATCTTTTTGTAGTTTTCTTAAACCATTAAATTCAAATTCTTGATTAATACTTGCTTCATTTGAATGATTATCATGTTGATTTTCGATTAATACTTGAATTCCTAAGGTTCCTGCTTCATCGTTGAATTTAACACCTGTAATTTTATATTCATATAAGTTTTCTAATGATTTATTTTTTTCTAAAAACTGTGTTTTTAATGAATGATTTAAGGAAGCCACCCCATTTGTAAATAAGCTAGTATTTTTATTAAATAGTTGTTCAAAATTAATAATTGTTTCACCTTCTT
The DNA here is from genome assembly GCF_054353815.1 of Mycoplasma sp. AC1221. Taxonomy (NCBI): domain Bacteria; kingdom Bacillati; phylum Mycoplasmatota; class Mollicutes; order Mycoplasmatales; family Mycoplasmataceae; genus Mycoplasma; species Mycoplasma sp. AC1221. The sequence goes on from NZ_JBTHHH010000018.1 coordinate 19,948, forward strand.
TTGCCTGCATTTGTAATTCATTATATTTATTTGGATCTTCTGTATACATTAACATATATGCAAGCAACGATGGAAAGAGTCTAGTTACCTTATCAGTAAGTGTTTTTTTGCTTAAAAAACTTTCTTTTTGGTTTGTTTTTGATGTAGAATTATTTACTTTAAAACCATTTATATTGAATCTTAAAGTTTTTTCTTCAATATTTGGATTTTTAGTAGTAAATGTTAACGCAATATTATTTATTGTTCCATTATTTTGGTTTGTATAAAAATCATTATTCGTATCAGTGAAGGTTACATTATATTTATTCTGAAGTTCATTATTAATATTTAGTATGCTGAGTAAATTGCTTTTTTCAGCTTTTAATTTTAATCATGCAGCAGCAGAATCGTGTTCTTTATAGAATTTGTTTGCATTAGTTATAGTGATATTTTTTTGTAAGTTTATAACATCAGAAAAATCATTTTTCATTATTGATTGCTGTGGGTTGCTTTTAGATGTATCAGGGTGCTTTTCGATTTCTCTTGTTTCTTGTTCGCTTTGCTTACTTGAATCTGGATTAGTTTTGTTTTCTGAGTTATCTGGTGTTTTAACATCTTTTGAAGTCTCATCGTTCTTTGGTTTATCAATTGGTTGTTGTTGCTGCTGTTGACTATCTGAAACTGGGGTTTTTGGTTTAGGAGTTGATGATTCATCATTTTTTGGTTCATGAGTTTCTGGATTACCTTGTATTTTTGATGGATTGCTGTGTTGCTGATTAGGTGGTGTATCGACAGGTTTTTTTATTTCAATCGGAGTTTCTTTAATTTCTTTTCTTGGTTTTTCTTGTGTTTTATTAGCACAAGCAACTGCTAAAATAGGAGCAGTTGCTAATGATGATAGTAATCAAAATATTCGTTTATTCTTTTTCATAGATAAATTCTATATTATATTTACACAAACAAAAATTTTATTTTCATATTATTTTCGTAATCTTAGTTAAATTATCTTAATTATTTGTTGTTATAAATCCAATCTTTGCTAAGATATAATATAATATACATAGAAACGGAGATAAAATGTATAAATACAAAGCAAAATTATTATCTAGCAATGAAGTCATTGCAAAAGCTAATTCATTAGAAGAATTAGAAGGTTTAATTAAAGGTTTCCGTCGTGGACAAAAACATGGCTTGCATACACAAGGAAATGAAAAAATTGAAATTATTCATGTTGAAAGAGATAACCTTAAAGGTGAACATTATTCAAAAGAAGTAGTTATTAAAACAGTTTAAATATTATAAAAGCAAGGAAACTTCCTTGCTGCTGAATTGCAATTAAAGAAGCTACACTAAATGCAATGATTAAGAAGACAAATAA